>NZ_KB899601.1:0-19708 GCF_000378365.1 Megamonas rupellensis DSM 19944
CTAAAAAGCGAATTATTCTATTTAAAAAAATTCAAATCCGTTGAAGATTTTATAAAAGAGTTAAAATCTTATATAAAATATTATAATACAAAACGGATAAAGATAAAACTAAAAGGACTTAGTCCTGTAGAATACAGAACTAAGTCTCAATTAGTAGCTTAATTAATATGTCCAATATTTTGGGTGCATATCAAATTTCTTACTTGCACTTTTTTGTTTCACGTGAAACATTTTATTTCTGTTTCAACTTATTTTCACTATCTGGTGTGATTTTAAACCATGCTGCATACATTGTTGGCAAAATGAGCAAAGTTAAAATCGTAGCGACTACTAAACCACAAGAAATAGCAATTGCCATTGAACCCCAAAGTGTACTTGGTACAAGTGGCATCATTCCAAGTATTGCCGCTGCTGCTGTAAGCATTATTGGACGGAAGCGCAATACAGCAGAATCAATAATAGCATTCCATGGTTTTTCACCATCAAGCATATGTTTCTTTATCTGGTCAATCAAGATAATTGAATTACGAATAATCATACCAAATAAAGCCAAGATACCTAATACTGCCACAAACCCAATTGGTTTATCAAACAATAACATACCAAAGCTAACACCAATTAAACCAAGTGGAGCTGTAAGTACAGTCATTATCATTAACTGTACACTTCTCAATTGGAACATCAATATAGTAATAACCGCTATGACCATCACAGGTATAGGTTTTAACAAATGTTCCATGGCTGTTTGACTATCCGACATAGCTCCATCTGGTTCAATGCTATAACCAAATGGTAAATCTTTTTGTAAATCAGCTAATTGATTATATATTTTTTCAGTTGCATCATTGGCTGTTCCTTGATAAATACTACCACGAACAGTGATTGTAGGTTTTAAATCACGACGCCAAATAACACCATCTTCTGCACGATAACTAATTTTAGCAATCTGTTCAAGTGGTACATATCCATATTGCCCTAAATAAATCGGTAAATTGCGCACTTTTTCCAAATTATCTCTATCGTCATCAGATAATCTCATCACTATATCAATGGTTCTATCACCTTGATAAAATTGAGCAGCTGTTGCTCCTGTAAGCTCTGTATATAAAGTCTGGGCAACCATTTGACTAGATATACCCATTGCTCTCAATTTATCTTGGTCTAATTCTAAATGAAGTGTTTTTGCTTTTTCTTGCCAATCAAAATTTACATTGTAAATATTACTATCTTGGCGCATCTTCATAGCTACTTCATCAGCTATATTTTTTACCTTATCCACATCATATCCTGAAACTCTAATCATTACAGGATAATCAGCAGGTGGCCCCATTTGTAAAAATTTAATATTTGATTGTACTGCTGGAAAATCTTCATTTAAGATTTTAAATAATTTTTGATTTAAATATTCTCTAGCTTCTACATCTTTTGCTGTAATTACAAATTGAGCATAATTATCCTTTGGTAATACAGGATCAAAAGTCAATACAAAACGCGGAGATCCTTGACCTGTATAATAAGTAAAATTATCTATTTTATCTTGTTCTTCACTTAAAATAGCTGCTAATTTTTCAGCTTGTTCTTCCGTTGCCTTTATAGATGAACCTTCTGGCAAGGTAAGTTCTACTACAAGCTCTGGTCTTTGAGATGGTGGGAAAAATTCTTGACTTATAAATTTCATACAATAAATAGAAATAGCGAATATAACCACTGTGCTAGATAATATTATTTTTTTATGTGTTAAGCAATAACATAATATCTTTCTAAAAAATGTATAAAATTTACTTTGATATGGGTCTACATTTCCCTTTTCATCTTTTTTTACTTTAACTTTAATTATTTTATAACCATATAATGGAGCTACCATTACAGATACAATCCAAGATAAAATCAAAGCTATAGCAATTACAGGGAATAACGCACTACAAAATTCAGATGCTAATCCATCGGCAAAAGCTACAGGTATAAAGCCTGCACAAGTAATTAGTGTACCGCTAAGCATTGGCATAGCTGTCGCTTTATACGCATAACAAGCAGCACTAAATCTATCTAAGCCTTCTTCAAGTTTTACACTCATCATTTCTACAGCAATAATAGCATCATCCACTAATAAACCTAAAGAAATAATCAACGCTCCTAAAGAAACCTTATGCAAATCTATACCTAAAGCTTCCATAGCAACAAATACGCCTAAAATAACAAGAGGTATACAACCTGCAACTACCATACCTGTTCTAAGTCCTAAACTCAAAAAACTGACTGCCAATACGATGATAATTGCTTCTCGCAGGGAACCTACGAATTCATTTATTGAGTCTTTTACTACTTGAGGCTGATTAGATACTTGATTTATCTCTAAACCTGTAGGTATATATTTTTGCACTTCTTCAATAGTATTTTGTAGATTATCACCTAGAGTTAAAATATTACCTCCAGCTTCCATGGAAACAGCAAGACCTATAGCTGGTTTTCCATTGTAGAACATCTTTGGTTCTGCTGGTTCTACATATCTACGTTCTACTTTGGCTATATCTGCCAAACGCAAAATTTTACCCCCAGCATTGATAGGCATTTCTTTGAGCATATCCACATCAGCGAATTGTCCACTTAAACGTAAATATACATTATCCGTTTGAGTTTCAATCATGCCCGCAGGTGTCATTTGTTGTTGAGTCTGCACTGCTTGCATGATATCTTGAGGACTAATACCCAATTCAGAAAGCTTATCTAATGAAGCTTCTATATATATTTTTTCAGGCTGTTCACCTACAAGTTCTACTTTGCTGACATTATCCACAGTCAATAAGATACGTCTTATTTTTTCTGCCTTTTCACGCATTTCTTCATAAGAATAACCATCACCTGTGATAGCATATATAGAACCATATACATCATCAAATCGGTCATTATAATATGGCCCATAAACGCCTTCTGGTAAATCCTTTTTTATGTCATCAACCATATTGCGAACTTCAAGCCATGTAGGTCGTATCTTATCATTATCTATATCATCACGTAAATTCACATAGATAACAGCTTCGCCTGAACGCGAAAAACTTTTTACATAATCAAGACCTGGTGTATCTTGCAATTTTTTCTCAATCTTATCTGTAACTTGTTCTTCCATCTGTGAAGCTGTCGCTCCTGGCCAAGCTACAGACACTACCATTTGCCTAATCGTAAATGAAGGGTCTTCCATTCGTCCCAATTTCGTATAGGAAAAAATTCCTGCAAAAAAAATCACAACGATAAAGTACCAGACTAGATTTTTATTTTTTAATGATACTTCTGTTAAATTTCTCATAAAGTATCACCATCCGCTAATTTTACTGATTGCCCTTCATAAAGTTTATGCACACCTGCTGTTACTACTACATCACCTTTATTTAATCCACTGACAATCACGTCATTTTTTCCCAAAGATATTACATTTATATCTTTTAATTCCACACAAGAAGCATTGTTGACGATCCAAACTTGAGTTTTATTTTCCACTTGATACAACGCACTCAATGGCAAACTAATATTTGTATCACCATTATTTGCTCCTGCAAATATAACATTTGCAGTCATACCTAATTGAATATCAGATGGAGGATTTACAAGACTAATTCTAACTTTATAAGTCTTTGCTACGGCATCAGCTATTGGTGATATTTCTCTGACTACACCTTGAACAGTAGTGCCTTTTAAAGCCCAAAAATCAACTGTCGCATTTTGGCCTATGCTTATATCTTGAATTTTATTTTCAGGAATGGATATTTCAATCTCTCTTTCTCCATCTTGAATAAGTACAGCTACGGTCTGACCTGCACTTACGACTTGACCAGTTTCACCACTTACACTAGAAATAACACCATTTGCATTTGCGACTAATTGTGTATAACCCAAAGAATTATATCCTTGTGTCGCTTGAGCTACAGCTTGATTATATGCTGATAAAGCACTATCATAAGCATTTTGATATTGGTCTAAAGATTGAGCACTAACTGCATTAGCTGCATATAACTGTTCATATCTAGCAAGATTAGATTGTGCTAAATTCAATTGCGATTTAGCAGCTTCCACTTGAGCATCATAGGCATTTACACTCTGTCTAATATCTTTGTCATCAATGACCATCAAGATATCTCCTGCTGATACTCTATCTCCTAAATTTATATTTCTAGATAATATTTTTCCACTAACTTGAAAAGCTAAATTAGTTTCATAACGACCTTTAACTACACCTGCATAATTATCTTCATTACTACTTGCACCATAATCAATTGTCTGTGTTTTTACATAAACAGTGTTATCCACAACTTGTTCATCTTTTCCACAACCTGTGCATAAATATAAAGATAATAACAAACATAGCACAAAAAATATTTTCTTCATCATAAATCCCTCCTTCTGTATTCATTTCTATTTTATTCATCACTTATATAATATCAGAAAAATCCTAATATAATAACAAATTTTATCATCTCATCTCACGAATGAATAAATTCATTCATTTAAATATTACTACAAATAAACTATACCGTCAAATAAAAAAAACTAAGTGTCGATATAATATAACACCTAGTTTTTTACATCTATATCTATAAAATGTTTTCCCAACCTTCACCTAGTAATTCAGGTTCTTTTATATTTAAAATCAATACTAAATTTGTCTTTAAATACTCTAAAAAAGACTTAATATAATCCTTTATATTTTGCTTAGGCATTTCTTCATGAAAAGTATGCACCAAACCAAAAATAAAAATCTTAGTCGTTCTTTCTATATCATGACAATTAAATATCTTTTCTTCATTACCTTGCTTAATTATCGGTATAATCACTTCTATAATCTGTCTAGAAATACTATCTAATCTATCCGCACGTAAGGCACTTACTTCACTATTAGCTTCAAACTCACCATGTTTGATAATATATTGAAAAAGTCTTTTTATCGTAACATTAAATTTATCAATTGCTTTCATATTTTCAGGAAAAGGTTGTCTTATTTGAATTAAAATCTGCTGTGCATAAAATTCAGCAGTTGCTGTGAATATCTCCGCTTTAGATTTAAAATAACGATAACATAATCCTTGAGATATATTTAAATATTTAGCAATATCTTGTATAGTTGTATGCTCATATCCCTTTTGGGAAAATAAATGTAAGGCTGCTTCTATGATTTCTTGTTTTCTCTCTTCTGGGTCTTTAATAATTCTTACACGAGAATTACTCATTATCTCCACCTTTACCTTTCCTAAATATAAGTTGAATTAATTCATTATTTATCATTTTTATTTATTTTGTCAATAAAAAAACCCTGATAACAATTTATCTCTGTTATCAGGGCTAGGTATATTACTATATATTTTTATAAATTAAGCATAATACATACTTGCATTTATAGCATTAATAATTTCTTTTTCAGTTTTAGCTGTCTTAGAAGCTTTCAACTGTGCAGGTGTCATTGGTTGTACATATTTAGAGAAATGATTTCTAATAAATCTTGTATCAATATCACCTGTGCAGAAGTATTCATTTTTCAAAATACGTTGATGAAGTGGTATTGTTGTTTTGATGCCACCAACTTTAAATTCATTTAAAGCACGACGCATAATTTTAATAGCATCACCGCGAGTACGTCCACGTACTACGATTTTTGCAATCAAAGAATCATAATATGGAGATATGGAAAGTCCTGCACAAACACCACTATCTACACGAACACGAGGTCCACCAGGTTCTAAGAAGAAATCAATTTTTCCTGGAGATGGCATGAAGTTATTATCTGGGTCTTCAGCATTGATACGACATTCAATAGCATGACCTGTGAATTTTACATCTTCTTGTTGTAAGTCTAAAGATTCACCAGCTGCTATGCGAATTTGTGTACGCACAAGGTCAATACCTGTAACAGCTTCTGTTACACCATGTTCTACTTGAATACGTGGATTGATTTCCATGAAATTAAACTGATTTGTTTTCAAATCAAGTAAAA
Organism: Megamonas rupellensis DSM 19944; assembly: GCF_000378365.1. NCBI lineage: Bacteria > Bacillati > Bacillota > Negativicutes > Selenomonadales > Selenomonadaceae > Megamonas > Megamonas funiformis. The sequence continues at coordinate 5,978 of NZ_KB899601.1, forward strand.
ATTCTACAGTACCAATATTATTGTAGTGAACACTTTTTGCTGCTTTAATAGCTAAAGCACCAACTTCGGCACGACGGTCTGGAGTTAAAGCAATAGAAGGAGATTCTTCTAATAATTTCTGATTACGACGTTGTAAAGAGCATTCACGTTCACCTAAGTGAATAACATGACCATAATTATCAGCTACAATCTGTACTTCAATATGACGAGAATGTTCAATATAATGTTCAAAATAATATTTTACTTTATTTATATCAATGATAGTTAAGATATTTCTTAAATCATCTTCGCTGTTAGCGATAAGCATACCCTTACCACCACCACCAGCTACTGGTTTTAAAATAATAGGATAGCCTACATCTTTTGCTTGTTCAACAGCATCTTCTACGCTAGTCAATGGAGTACTACCTTTTGACATTGGAATACCTGATGGTATCATTGCAGCTCTAGCTTCATCTTTATCGCCAACTTTACGGATAGTATCTGCCCATGGACCAATCCATGTCATTCCAGCTTTAGTTACCATTTCTGCAAAATCAGCATTTTCGGATAAAAATCCATATCCTGGATGAACGGCATCTGCTTCTGTTCTTTCAGCAGCTTCCATCAAAGCATCAATATTTAAATAGCTTTCACTAGCATCAGCTGGACCAATATTATAACTATAATCTGCTAATCTTACATGCATTGCATCTGCATCTTCATCAGAATAAACAGCTACAGTTTCTATACCCATTTCTTGACAAGCACGTATGATACGTACTGCTATTTCACCACGATTAGCAATTAAGACTCTTTTAAACATTTATTATGACCTCCTATAAGCCAATCTTATCATTTCATTGGTTCTCTTTATACTAAATACTATTATAAAAGAGCCTTCTTAGTAAATTTAAATATAAATGTTATGGCAATCGGCTCATCTTTAATAAAATCTATAACTTTTTGTTATAGATTTTATACATATATTACATAACTAAAATTATTATATCATAATAAAACAAAATATCAATAAAAAAATATATGTATATATGTATACAATATTTTTAGTCAAAAGTACTTATTGACAGGCTTATAAAGATATTTCAAAATAAAACTATATTATAAGGAAAGAAGGACTTACAAATGATTGATATCTTAGATGTCCACACCCACACAATCGCTAGTGGTCATGCTTATAGCACACTTCAAGAAATGATTGATAGTGCAAAAACTAAAGGTCTAAAATTATTGGGAATTACAGAACATACAAATAAAATGCCTGGAACTTGTTCTGAAATATATTTTTACAATTTTAAAGTTATCCCTAGAAAACAAGATGACCTACTAATTCGCATGGGTGCTGAAATCAATATTATAGATTATGATGGAACTATGGATTTATCCACAAAAGCATTCAGTAAAATAGACTATGGTATTGCTAGTCTTCATGATATATGTATAAAACCTGGTAGCCAAGAAGAAAATACATCTGCCATAATCAATGCTATGAAACATGATAAAATAAAAATTATAGGTCATCCTGATAATGGCTATTATCCTGTTGATTATGAAAAACTCGCTCTTGCTGCTAAAGAATATAATGTTCTTTTAGAACTCAACAATAGCTCTGTACGACCTGATGGTGAACGATTAAATTCTCGTGAAAATATGAAAATCTTACTAAAATATTGTGCACAACATCAAACTAATTTAATTATCAACAGTGATGCTCATATCGCAAATGATGTTGGGAATCATAAATATGTACATCAAATTTTAACTGAAGTGGATTTTCCATCCACATTAATTGTGAATACATCTGTGGATAAATTTAAAAAATTTATTGATTAATCACAAAAAATAGATAAAAAACATCTGTTTATCCACAAAAATATATATCATCTTGTGGATAAGTGGATAAATAGAAAAAGATGTGTATATCTTTATAGAGATATACACATCTTTTTTATTTTCTCTTCACTTTTATTTTATTATTATCCCAAAAAGCCATGTCAAAACGTAATTTATTTAATGTATCTTTTATTATATATTCATTTAATTTTTCTGGAGAAATAGCTTTATATAGCATAACTAATTTTATAGCTTCCACACTAGTATAATCATCGGGGGATAATTTACTTGCTATCATTTGAATTAATTTATCACGCATTTTTTTTACCATATCCATATTACAATCTACATATTGTGATATATCTTGATAATTAGCCCATGGCATTTCTTCAAATATTTCAATTATAGTAGCTTCTTTTTCTTCTTTTATTTCTCGCAGACAATTAAAACAAATAGGTTTTTCTTTTGGCGTTAATCTGCCACATCGCTCACAGGCTATCCACCCGTAATCTTTTTTTAATCTTGTTAATTGTATACTTTTTAAATAAATCGTTTTTAATTTTTGCCTTAATTTTTCATCTTCTATTTGTTGGACTTTAGTATCTGCTAATATTAAATCCTCATCTGTTATTGGGACTCTTCGTACATATTTTCCTAAATCAATTTTTCTTTCTAAAATAGATGAATAATTATCTATTTTTTTCTTTCTTAATCTAGTAAATTGTATATCTTTAACAAATTTATACCCTAAAAAATCATTTATTTTTTCAATGATTTCTATCTTTAAATATTGAAAATTATTTGCCCATACAGACGAATTTGCATATACATATAATACAGCAAAATTTATTTCTTGAGGGGATATATGCTTTTCTATTTCCTTGCCTACTATATCCCCCCATTTGTAAAAAATTTGGTTTTTCTTATACTCTTTTAAAAGACCTAGATTTTTCATTGTTTTAGGAATTATTGTATTTCCAGTCTCAAATAAATTATTTGAATATGCTCTTTTCATATTGTTAATTCATATAATAAATAATATTATATGCCTTTCTCATTTATTCACTGACAATTCCTTTTTCTACTTTGAAAAATTTATTTTTAGGGTGGGAATTAAATAAATTTATATCTGTTGCTGTGATTAACGTTTGCACATTATTATCTTGCAATAAAGATAATAAATTATCTCTTCTACGCGTATCTAATTCGCTCATTACATCATCTAATAATAATATAGGATATTCTCCTGTTTCAAGCTTTAAAAATTCTAATTCAGCTAATTTTAAAGATAAAACAGAACTACGCTGTTGACCTTGAGAGCCAAAAGATTTTAATGAAATATCATTGATGAAAAAATCAATATCATCTCTATGTGGTCCAATACTTGTAGACCCCCTATAAATATCATTATCTCTATATTTACTTAATGCTTGTATATAAAAATTAAATAAATCATCGAAACTATTTAAAGCCTCATTTTTATAATTATGGATATTATATCTTATATTAAGTATTTCCATTTTTTGAGATATTTCATAATGTATTTTTTGAGCTAATTTTGATAATTTTTCTATACCCCTTAATCTTTTTTCCACAATAAATGCTGCTGTCTTTGCAATTTGTTCATCCCAAGTGTCTAGCATAGGTATAAGCTTTTTATTTTCACGGATTTTTTTTAATAAATTATTGCGTTGTAATAATAATCTATTATATTGCACTAATTCATTATAATAAATTCTACTAATTTGAGATAATTCTATATCAATAAACCTTCTTCTTAATAGGGGTGAACCCTTAATAAGCATTAAATCCTCTGGAGAAAATAATATCATTGTTAATAATCCTGGTAAATCTTTCTGTTTAATAATTTCTCCATTAAAATTTAATTCTTTTCGCTTATTCTTTTTTAAAATTATTTTTAATATAGAATTAATATCTCTTTTTGAAAATTTAACATTTATACTAGCTTCATCTTTCCCCCATAGTATTAAATCCCCCTCAGTGCGAGTTCGATGAGATATACCTAAAGAAGAAAAATATATAGCTTCAATTATATTTGTTTTTCCCTGTGCATTAAAACCAGTAAAAATATTTATATTTGAAGATAATTTTAAATTTAAATTATTATAATTACGATAATTATATAATGTTAATAAATCTATTTTCATAATTATTACATAGTCTTTGTGCGTACAGGAGTAACAACATAAACAAAGTTTTTATTATCTCTTTGCGTAATAGAAGCTGTTGTTAATGGTTGATTAAAGGAAAAAATAAAGTTTTCAGCATCAATAGCTTTTAATACATCTATAATATATTTAGCATTAAAAGAAATATTTATTCCAGGACCTTCAATATCCACATTTATTGTTTCTTCTGCTTTACCAATATTTGGATTATCTGAGGAAATTCTTACAATGTTATCCACAAATTCAAAATGAATAATATTATAATCACCAGAACGAGATATTAAAGATACACGGTCTAAAGCAGATTGGAATTCATTTTTATTAATATTTACATGTGTTTTAAATTCTTTAGGAATAACGCGGTTATAATCTGGGAATTGACCTTCAATTAAACGTGAAATTACATATATATTTTCATAAGAAAAGCTTATTTTATTATGTGTACAGGAAATTTGAATGTCTGTTGGTATTTCAGAATTAAATATATGTGTAAATTCATTTAATATTTTTGCAGGAATAATTATTTTAATATTATTATCTGATATATAATTTATATTTTCTTTTATTAATGCTAATCTGTGCATATTTGTTGCCGCCATTACGATATTTTCATCAGTAATATCCATTAAACAGCCTGTAAATACTGGTCTTGATTCATCTGTTGCACAAGCAAAAGATGTTTTTTTGATAAAATTTAAGAATATATCATTTTTTAAATTAAAATTAATTTGACCTTTTAATGGTTCAATAATAGGGAATTCATTTTCTTGCATATTTAATAAATTAAATTGTGCAGAATTAGAGCGAATGTTTACAGAGTTATCACTGTCATTATTTTTTATTTCTACATATTCACCAGGTAAAGTACGAACAACTTCGTATAAATATTTTCCTGGTAATACGATAGTACCTTCTGTTTCAATTATTGCTTTTATTTTACAGATAATGCTGATTTCATAATCTGTTCCTTGTAATTCTATATAGTTTTGATGTGCTTTGATATATATGCCAGATAATATAGGCATTTGTGGTCTACTTGGTACAGCTTTTAAAACTGTTTGTATTGCTTGTACAAGTTCTTTCTTTTCACAGGTGATTTTCATGAGTTATCCACTCCTATGTTATTATTCTATTATTATTATATATATATTATATTTTAGTAGTATTAGTAGTAGGTATCTGTGGATATGTTGATAAGTGGCGTAAAACCTTATGGTATATGGCTTTATGCCTGTTGATATCTTGTGGATATTTTGTGACTAATTATCCACATATCCACATCGTTGTGTATATTATAAAGTTATACACAAGTTATGCACAGCTTATCAACAAGCTTATCCACAACCCTTGTTAATAAGTTTTAACTTGTGATTAATTTACGTATTTCATCAATGACGCTAGCTGTTTTTGGATTATCTTGATATTGTTTTTTGATTTTATCATGGGCATGCATAACAGTTGTATGGTCTCTACCACCAAAGTTGCCACCTATTCTCGGTAAAGAAGCATCAGTCATTTCTCTAGCTAAATACATCGCTATTTGGCGAGGAAAGGCAATATTGCGATTGCGTTTTTTTCCATTTAAATCTGCTAATGTTAGTTTGAAATATTTAGCAACTGTTTCTTGAATTAATGCTATGTTGATAACTTTATCCACTTGTTTAACTGTCGTTTCCTGCTTAGTGATGGTATTTTTTAAAACATCAACAGCTAATTCATTAGTTACAGGATAATGTTTAAATGACGCATAAGCTACAACTCTAGTCAATGCTCCTTCTAATTCACGAACATTATTGTCGATATGGCTAGCGATATATGTCATGACATCAAGAGGTACATCTAAATTATCCATTAAAGTTTTTTTCTTTAAAATAGCAATTCTTGTTTCTAAATCTGGTGCTTGAACATCTGCAAGTAATCCACCTTCAAATCTAGAACAAAGACGGTCTTCTAAAGGTTTTATTTCTTTAGGGGGTCTATCGCTAGATAATATAATTTGTTTATTAGCATCTTTTAGAGCATTAAAGGTGTGGAAAAATTCTTCTTGAATTCGTTCTTTATTTGCCAAAAATTGAACATCATCTACAAGTAATACATCAATGTTGCGATATTTTTGACGGAAAGCAGCAGATGTGCCATCTTTAATAGAATTAATTAATTCATTTGTGAATTTTTCGCTAGTTGTGTATAATACTCTTTTTTGTGGATGTTTTTGCAAAATTTTATGACCTATTGCATGCATTAAATGTGTTTTTCCTAATCCTACACCACCATACATAAAAAATGGATTGTAATCTTTTGCAGGATTTTCAGCAATAGCCAGTGCTGCAGCATGAGCAAAACTATTAGAATTACCAATTACAAAACTTTCAAAAGTATATTTAGGATTAAGTGAAGATTTATCTCCAGGATTGATAGGAAGAGGTGTCTCTGTCATTTCACTAGGTGGTTGCATTGCTTCTGTTAGTGTTGGCTGAAATAAATCATTTGATTGTGCCAAACTGGTAGCTTTTTTCTTCGTTCTAACTCTAGTATTGCGTTTTTTTAATTGTTGTTGTTTTAATTCATCTGGATAAATAGTTTCTGCGTCTTTTGTACTTTCAAGATTAGTGATGGAAATTTCTAAATGTGCTTTAGTGATTTCATAGCAAGAATCTGTTAAAAATGGTAAATAATATTTTTCTACCCAATTTTTGGTAAAAACATTAGGTGCACCTAGTTCCAACATTTCTGTAGTGAGTTTTATCGGTTTTAATGGCTTTAACCAATTATTACAAACTCGCGTGGATAGTGAATTTTCAAGATTTTTTAATATTTCTTCCCAAGTTGCCTGTAATTGAATATCCGTCATGGAGATAATCCTTTCTTAAAATTTTTTATAAAACTTATCCACAGAATTTGTCAAAACCTGTGGATAAGTGCATAAATATATTATCAAAATGAGTATGATATATCAACAAGTATTTTGAAATCTGTTGACACAAAAACAGCAGTAGTCTATAATTCTAATAGCTATAATTTGAACTATTATGGTGTTTTTTAAGGAGGTGTGAAAATTGAAACAGACATTTCAGCCAAATACTCATTGGAAAAAGAAAACTCATGGTTTCCGTCAACGTATGAAAACTAAAGGTGGTCGCCTTGTTTTAAAAAGAAGACGTACTAGAGGAAGACATAAGTTATCCGCATAATAATAGGTCACTACGGTGGCCTCTTTTTCCTTTTGTCATAAGTAGAGATAGTGCTTTTCACTATCTCTACAACTGGGAATGATTTAGTTTTTTGTATTTTGCTTAATATATATGAGCATAAACGTCAGATTAACTTCCCAAGTGAGGGTAACATGAAATATAGTTTGCAAAAGAAACTCATTGTTAAAGAAAATAGTGATTTTCAAAAAATTTATCGTTGTGGCCGTTCTTTAGCAAATAAGAACATGGTTATGTATTATTGCAAAGCATTTCACCCTTCTCACAAAGTGGCTTTTGCTGCTGGTAAGAAACTTGGAAATGCTGTTACTAGAAATCGCGTAAAGCGATTGCTTCGAGAAGTATATAGACTACATCGTCATGAAATAAAAGATGATTATTGTCTTTTACTTGTAGGCAGAGCGGCAGCTGTAGATTTAAAGTCTACAGCTTTAGAGAAATCATTTTATTCACTATGTAAGCGTGCTAACATTTTGAAAAAAGAGGTTGAAAAAAAGTGAAGCGGATTTTCATGGGTTTGATTTTATTTTATCGAAATTTTATATCTCCATTGAAACCGCCTTGCTGTCGCTATATTCCGACTTGTTCAGAATATGCCTTAATTGCGGTAGAAAAATATGGTGTCGTTCACGGTGGCTGGATGGCAATAAAACGCATATTGCGTTGTCATCCTTTTCATAAAGGTGGATACGACCCTGTAAAATAGATGTTTATTTATGGTTATTCGTTGGTAATTTGAAATTTACTTATAGGATGTGATGATTTGGATTTTATTTCTTCTATTTTTAATCCAATTGTGCAGTTATTAGAATTTATCTTGGGTATTTTCCATGATTTTCTAAGCACAGTAGGTTTGGAATCTTATGGTGTGGCAATTATAGTATTGACTATTATTATAAAAATGGCATTTTATCCGTTGACTGTAAAACAGGTAAAATCTATGAAGGCAATGCAAGAATTGCAACCAAAAATGAAAAAACTTCAAGATAAGTTTAAAAATGACCCAAAACGATTACAACAGGAAATGGGTATGCTTTATAAAAATGCTGGGGTAAATCCTTTAGCTGGTTGCTTGCCACTTTTAGCTCAGATGCCTATTTTGATGGCAATGTTTTATGCTCTTCAAAGCATTGATTATGGTGGAGATCCAACATTTTTATGGATTATGAATTTATCTAATCCAGACCCATACTACATTTTGCCTGTTTTATCAGCAATAAGTACTTATGTAGTACAAAAACAAACATCTTCAGCTTCTAGTTCTCCACAGATGCAAATGCAGATGAAGATTATGTCTGTAGTAATGCCTTTATTTATTGGTTGGATTAGTTGTAATTTTGCAGCTGGTTTAGTTATTTATTGGATTGTCAATAATATTATGCAGATATTGCAGCAGTGGTGGATGTATAGACATGAAGATACTTCTGCAAAAAAGGGGTCATAATATATGGCAAGAGTTATCGAAGTAACTGGTAAAGACATTGAAGAAGCAAAAAAATTGGCTTTAAGTCAATTGGAGTTGCCTCAAGAACGTGTTATTTTTGAAGTATTAGAAGAACCTTCAAAGGGCTTTTTCGGTTTAATTGGTGCTAGAGTTGCTAAAATAAGAGCAACTGAAAAGGAATTAACACCATTGGAAAAAGGTCAAGAATTTTTAAAGAAGATTTTCAAATCCATGCACAAAGATATACAGATTGAATGTATTGAAGAAGATATAAATTATAAATTCAATCTCATTGGTGATGATTTAGGTGTATTGATTGGTAAACATGGTCAGACACTTGATTCATTGCAGTATCTAACAAATATGGCTGCTAATAAAAATGTTACAGGTGCGAGAGTTCGCATTGTTTTAGATGTGGAAAACTATCGTAAACGCCGTGAAGAAACACTTTGTCAATTAGCAGAAAGATTAGCTAATAAAGCTAGAAAATATCGCACAAAAGTAGTTTTAGAGCCAATGAATCGCCATGAACGTAAAATTATTCATATGGCACTTCAAGATTATGCTGATATCATAACTTACAGTGATGGTGTTGAACCTCATCGTAAAATAGTTGTGGATATTAAACATAATAAAAACGAAGATTTAGTAATTTAATAGTGAAAATAAAGCTGTGAAAGGGCTGTTTCCAATTGTTTATATTATTTGGGGCAGTCCTTTTGTGTCTAATTGGAGGATTTTTGATGAAAAACTTTGGGGAAAATGATACTATTGTAGCAATTTCTACACCACCTGGAGAAGGTGGCATAGGTATTATTCGCATCAGTGGTGAAAATTCTGGAATTGTTGCTAGTAAGTTATTTAAATGTGCCAAAAAGGATTTGACTGTAGAAAATTTTGAAAGTCATAAAGTTGTATATGGTAAGATTGTAGATGAAAAAGGCAATGTCATTGATGAAGCTTTATGTATAGCAATGTGGGCACCTAATTCTTATACAAAAGAAAATGTAGTAGAAATTCAAAGTCATGGTGGCGCATTAGTTGTTCGCCGTATTTTAGAATTGGCATTGCAAAATGGTGCTAGAATGGCAGAGCCAGGTGAATTTACAAAACGTGCTTTTTTAAATGGTAGATTGGATTTATCACAAGCTCAATCTGTAATGGATATCATAAAAGCGAGAACAGATGCTTCACTTCGCATGGCAGCAGGTCATCTTCAAGGTAAATTTTCTGATGAAATCAAAGCTATGCGTCATGATATTTTAGAAGTCATAGCTCATTTAGAAGCTTCCATAGATTTTCCAGAAGATGATATCGAAGATGTGGCAAAAGATGAAGCTAGTGCAAAGGTTAGAAGTATAAAAAATCGCATAGAAGAAATGTTATCTACGTTTAATACTGGTAGAATTTTGCGTGATGGTTTAGTAACAGCTATCATTGGTAAGCCAAATGTAGGTAAATCCAGCCTTTTAAATACGCTTTTGCGTGAAGATAGAGCGATTGTAACAGATATTCCAGGGACTACAAGAGATAGTTTAGAAGAATATGCAAATATCGGTGGAGTTCCTTTAAAGATTATAGATACAGCTGGTATTCGTGAAACAGAAGATAAAGTAGAACAAATTGGTGTAGAAAAATCCATGTCTTATGTACAAAAGGCAGATTTGATTTTAGCTTTATTTGATACATCTTCTGATTTAACAAAAGAAGATGAAGAAATCATTAATTTATTACAAGGTAAAGAAGGTATAGTTTTACTTACTAAAAATGATTTATCTTGTGTTTTAGATATAGAAGATTTACAAAAACGTTTGCAGGGCAATTTTAAATATATGCAGATATCTACATTCAACAATGATGGCATAAAAGAATTAGAGCAAGAGATTGTAAATCGCGTATATAGTGGCACAGTAAAACAAGCTGAGGGCGTTTTTGTAAATAATGTGCGTCAGGCTAATGCGTTAAAAGAAGCACAAAAATATTTAGAGGATTGTTTAAATACTATTGAAATGGATATGGCAGAAGATTTTATTGTCATAGATATTCGCTCTGCTTGGGAAAAATTGGGAGAAATAACAGGCGATACAATAGATGAAGATATTATTGACCAGATATTTAGTCAATTTTGCATAGGTAAATAAAACGATATAGTTTGAAATAGGAGGAATTTTTTTGTTTATTGCAGGCAATTATGATGTAATTATTATTGGTGCAGGTCATGCTGGCGTAGAAGCAGCTCTTGCTAGTGCTCGTATGGGTTGTAATACTTTACTTACAACTTTGAATATGGATAATATAGCAATGATGCCATGTAATCCATCTGTAGGCGGCCCAGCTAAGGGTCATTTAGTCCGTGAAATTGATGCTTTAGGCGGAGAAATGGGCGTAAATGCTGATAAAACTTGTATTCAGTACCGTATGCTTAATACTGGTAAAGGCCCTGCTGTACAGGCTTTGAGAGCACAAGCAGATAAAAAACTATATCAAAATACAATGAAGCATACTTGTGAATTGCAAGAAAATCTCGATGTAAAACAATTATTGATAGATGAAATCTTATTTGAAGACAATAAAGTAACAGGTGTGGTAGTAGAAACTGGTGAAGTTTATACTTGTAAGGCTGTAGTGCTTGCTTCTGGGACATATTTAAAAGGACGCATTATCATTGGTGAAAATACATATGATGGTGGTCCTAATGGTCAAAGAGCAGCTATAAAATTATCTTCATGTTTATTAAAAGCTGGTGTTGAACTCATGCGTTTTAAAACAGGTACCCCAGCTCGTGTAGACCGTCGTTCTTTAGATTTTTCTAAAATGATAATTCAACCTGGTGATGATGAAGTTCATAATTTTTCTTTTATGAGCGATGTAAAAACTCGTGAACAAGTTCCTTGTTGGCTCACTTATACAAATGAACAGACTCATAAAATCATCAGAGATAATATCGAACGTGCACCGATGGCAAATGGTATTATCACTGGTGTAGGTCCTAGATATTGCCCATCTATTGAAACAAAAATTGTGCGTTTCCCAGATAAAGAACGTCATCAATTATTTATTGAACCGGAAGGTTTAGATACTGAAGAAATGTATGTACAAGGTATGTCTACAAGTATGCCTATTGATTTGCAAATGGAATTTTTACGCACTATTCCAGGCTTGGAAAATGTGAGAATTATGCGTCCTGGTTATGCTATCGAATATGATTGCATTAATCCATTACAATTAAAACCTTCTTTGGAATTTAAGAAAATAAGCGGTTTCTTCTCAGCTGGGCAGACAAATGGTACATCTGGATATGAAGAAGCAGCTTCACAAGGTCTTATTGCTGGTATCAATGCCGCGTTGAAAATTCAAGGAAAAGAACCTTTGATTTTAAAACGTTCTGATGGATATATTGGCGTTTTAATTGATGATTTAGTAACTAAAGGTACTAACGAACCATATCGTGTAATGACTTCTCGTGCAGAATATCGTTTGCTTTTACGTCAAGACAATGCTGATTTACGTTTAACAGAAAAAGGTCGTCAAGTTGGCTTAGTATCTGATGAACGTTATGCTCGCTTTGTAAAACGTCGTGATAGCATTAAAAATACTATTGAATTATTGAGTGAAATTCGCATTCACCCAAATAAAGAAACGCTAGCAAAGATGCAGGAATTTGAATTAGGCTCTATTCACAATACTGTTACAGCAGCGGATTTATTAAAACGCAAAGAAATCAGCTATGATGATTTAAAACATATCGTAGAGCTTCCTGAAATCAGTGAAGATGTGAAAAAACAAGTAGAAATTACTTTGGTATATGAAGGTTATATCAAAAAACAATTAGAACAAGTTGAACGCATGGAAAAACTTGAAGAAAAATTATTGCCAGAAGATATAAATTATGATGAAGTATCTAGCCTTCGCGATGAAGCTAGAGAAAAATTAAATGCGATAAGACCAATTTCCATAGGTCAAGCAAGTCGTATTTCTGGCGTATCTCCAGCAGATATTTCTGTATTACTTGTTTATTTAGAACAATATCGTCGACAGGAGGAAAATGCATGAGCTTTGTAAATGACTTAAGTGAAGTAGCTAAAGAATATGGTTTAGAGCTTACTAGCGACCAAATAAGCGCTTTTAATAGATATTATGAGTTACTAGTCGAATGGAATGAAAAAATCAATTTAACAGCGATTACAGAGCCTAGAGAAGTAGCTATAAAACATATCGTAGATTCACTTAGTTGCTATCAAAAAGAATTATTTACAGGACAGGTAAGTCTTATTGATGTTGGGACAGGAGCAGGCTTTCCAGGACTTCCATTAAAGATATTTTATCCAGAATTAAAATTGACATTGCTTGATTCTTTAAATAAACGTGTGAAATTTTTACAACTTGTAGTTGATGAATTGGGTTTAAAAGATGTAGAAGTAATCCATGCACGCAGTGAAGAAGCAGCAAGAAATAAAAAATATCGTGAAAAATTTGATTTAGCAACAGCAAGAGCAGTAGCTAGATTACCTATCATTTGTGAATATTGTTTGCCTTTTGTAAAACAAGGTGGTACTTTTATCGCTTTAAAAGGTCGTCAATATGAAGAAGAAATACAAGAAGCGCAAAAAGCATTTTCTGTGTTAGGTGGGAAATTAGTTAAATCTATGCCTGTAAAACTCCCTGAATTGGAAGATAAAAGAGCTGTTGTCTATATTAAAAAAGAAAAAGCAACACCTAAAGTATATCCGCGTAAAGCAGGTACGCCAGAGCGAAATCCAATTGTTTAAAATATAGATAAACTGGAAAATAAAAAAAGATAGTACATTTTGAACTGCACCCCAAAAGTTGGACAAAAAACAACTTTTGGAGGTGCAGTTTTTTTATGACTAAATACTCAAATGAATTTAAAGTTAAAGCAATTAAAATGGTTTTAAAAGGAGATTCTATTTTTCATGTAGCTAAAATTCTAAACATGCCAAACACAGCTTCTCTTTGCAGATGGATATTTCATTATGAAAATGGTGGCATCTCACAACTTCTTCATAAAAATCTTAAATATACTCCTATCTTTAAG
>NZ_KB899602.1:0-16949 GCF_000378365.1 Megamonas rupellensis DSM 19944
ATTTTTACGACGTTCAAGATATTTATTATGAGCAGATGTAGAGACATATTCATTTTCAAATTTATTACGAGATAGTTCTCGAGCAATAGTAGAATGATGGCGATGCAAAAATTTAGCAATAAAACGAGTAGAATAACCTAAAATAGAAAGAACCTCTACACGAATACGTTCAGATATGGTAAGATGATGATAGCTCATTATGAATTTTCCTTTCGTGTAGGTTTTGTGTGGTAACTTTATTTTACACGAAAATTCATAATGAGTTTTTTATTTTTCTAGATGTCGCACTTCATTATACAATCCATCTTATAAAAAAATTTTTTATATTATTTTTTCTATAAAACGAAATATATCATCATAAAAATGAAATATTATTGATTAATTTAATAAACAATATCATTTATACGAAATAAATTAAATAATATTTCTTTATATTTAATTTTATAAAAATTTTTATTTATATAAAATATTGAAATTTATTTCATATTATGATAAAATCCAAACAGATAAAGAAATTGACTTTCATATTTATAGCATTGAACCTTAGAGGAAACTTGGACACTCTATATTTTCTTTAATTTATATTATGAAAGTTAATTATTTATAATATAATTTATCGCGTTTGGAGGAAAATATTAATGTCTAAAAAAACTCTTGTCTCTGCAATTACTGCTGCTTTAATTGTTGGTGTAGCTAGTACTACTTTTGCTGCTAATAATCCATTTAGTGATGTTCCTGCTGATAGCTGGGCTTATGATGCTGTTTCTACGCTTGCTGCTGATGGTGTTATTGATGGTTATCCAGATGGTACATATCAAGGTCAAAATACTATGACTCGCTATGAAATGGCTCAAATTGTAGCTCGTGCTATGGCAAAAACAGATCTTGAAAAAGCTGATAAAGTTCTCGTTGATAAATTAGCCGCTGAATTTGCAGATGAACTTGATAACCTTGGTGTTCGTGTTGCTGATCTTGAAAAAAAATCCGATAATGTTGTTTGGAAAGGTGAATTGCGTTACCGTTATGTTGATGCTTCAAGTGATGCTGTTAGTAAAATCACTGGTAAAAAATACAATGATAATGACACTAGCCAAGTAATGTTCCGTCTTGAACCAAAAGCTTATATTGGCGATACAGGTTGGACTGCTAACGTTCGTGTCGATTACGAAATGAAAGCTGATGAAGATGCTAATGGTAAAACAGTAGTAGCTCGTGCTTATGCTAAAGGACCTATTGGACATAATACTACCGTTACTGCTGGTAGAATTCCTCTTCTTGATACTTATGGTATGCTTCTTGATGAACATATGTCTGGTGCTCAAATTGATATTACAAGTGGTAGCGATAAAAACTTCACTACTTCTCTTTTAGCAGGTCGTTACAATCCTGGTCATGATAACCCAGATATTTTACCTGGTCAGACATTAAAAGATTTTACTGCTGATTTCTATGCAGCACAATTTAATTATAAAAGCGAAAAATTCGATGCTAATGCTATGTATGCTGTAATGACTAATATTGAAAACACTCAATCATCTGATATAAAAAATCCAAATGATAGTTTCGGTTTATGGGGCAATGCTTATACCTATGATAAAGATAAAATGAATATCTGGTCTGTAGGTGGTTTATATCGCTTCGATAATAATTGGGGCTTACTCGGTCAATATGCTGTAAATACTGAATCTGATAATTCCGATGACAAACAAGCTTATATGGCAGAACTTCAATACAAAAACGCTAATATTGCTGACCCTGGTTCTTGGGGAGCTTATGTTGCTTATCGTCATTTCGGTAAAGATGTTACTATTGCTACAACATATAAAGATGTATTTAACAATCAAAAAGGTTTTGCTATAGGTGCTAGCTATGTTCCTGTAGAAAATCTCTTAGCAAGTGTTAAATATTTCGATGGTAAAGATATCGATTCCGACACAGATGCAGATAGATTCTACCTCAACCTTGATTTCTTCTATTAATAAATTATAAATTAAATGATAAATATTTCTCTCTTAATAAAATAAAAATTAACCCCTAAAAGACAGGTTTTTTACCTGTCTTTTTTTTATAAATTAATAAAATATCGCTTAATTACTATCCATAAAATTTTTATATATTATATATGTAAAACTTTTATGTCAATGGAAAAATATTATTTATTTGTATAAAAATTCATAGGTAATTAAATATAGTACATTTTTTATTTAGTCAATACAAACTCAAACTACTGTCAATACCTATTTTAAAATTGTATATAAATTTATTTTACTGCACATACTATATATTGTGGTTAGTTTGACACTCATACATGTATATAGTATAATCGTTGTCAGCGATAAAAAGAAAATGAATTAAAACCATGGCATAGTATATTTTGCTCATGGTCAAATATACTAGGAGTGTCAGCTTACAATGATAAAAACAATCAAGAAACGCACTGGAGATATTGTGAAATTTAATGCACAAAAAATCACAGATGCTATAAAAAAAGCTAATATGGAATCTATAGATGAGACATTTTCCAAAGAGCAATTATCTACTATTACTAATAATGTTATTAAAGCATTAAAAAATTTAAAAACACCTGGTGTTGAACAAATACAAGATGCTGTAGAAAAAGTTCTCATCGCTGGTAATTTTGCTAGCACAGCTAAAGCTTATATTTTATATCGTGCAGAACATACAAAACTTCGTCAAGCTAAAGCTGATTTAATGGATATCTATAATGAACTTACTTTTACCAAAGCAAAAGATGCTGATATCAAACGTGAGAATGCTAATATTGATGCTGATACAGCTATGGGTACTATGTTAAAATATGGCTCTGAAGGTTCTAAATACTTTATTACTAGTCATATTTTGCCAAAAGATATTGCAGTAGCGCATATGGACGGCGATATTCATATTCATGATATGGATTTTTATATGCTCACTGAAACTTGTTGCCAAATAGATTTATTAAAATTATTTAAAAATGGTTTTTCAACAGGTCATGGTTATTTACGTGAACCAAATGACATTCGTTCCTATGCTGCATTAGCTTGTATTGCTATTCAGGCTAACCAAAATGAAATGCATGGTGGTCAAGCTGTACCAATGTTTGATTATTGCATGGCTCCAGGCGTTGCTAAAACTTATCGTAAACAATACTACAAAGCTCTCGGCTATTATTTCAATGCTATGCTTGATATGAAACTTGAAGATGCTAGCCTACTTTGTAAAAAAATCGAACAAACTCTTCCTATAAAAATCAGTATGAGCACTGCTGATAAATTTGGTAAACTTCTTGTAGATTTCTTACCAAAACATCAACGTGAGCATAATTATCAAGAAATAAATGAACAAACAACTCAAATGGCTCATAAATTTGCTATAAATACTGCATGGAATGAAACTAATGCAGCTACTTATCAAGCAATGGAAGCATTTATCCATAACTTGAACACTATGAATTCTCGTGCTGGTGCTCAGGTGCCATTTAGTTCCATCAACTACGGTACAGATACATCTCCTGAAGGTCGCATGGCTATAGAAAATCTTTTATTAGCTACAGATGCTGGTCTTGGCGATGGAGAAACTCCTATTTTCCCTGTACAAATCTTCAAAGTAAAAGAAGGGGTTAACTATGAAAAAGATGACCCTAACTACGATTTATTCCGTTTAGCAATGAAGACATCTGCGAAACGCTTATTCCCTAACTTTAGTTTCTTAGATGCTCCATTTAATAAAAAATACTATAAACCTAACGATTACAACAGTGAAGTAGCTTATATGGGTTGTCGTACTCGTGTAATGGGTAATGTTTATGATCCTACTCGTGAAGTTACATGTGGTCGTGGAAATTTAAGTTTCACAAGTATTAACTTACCTCGTTTAGCAATTGAAGCTAAAGGTGATATAAATAAATTCTATAAATCCTTAGATGATATGATTGATTTAGTCATTCGTCAATTATTACACCGTTTCAAAATTCAATGTGCTAAAATCGGTAAAAACTACCCATTCTTAATGGGACAAAATATCTGGCTTGACTCTGATAATATTGGTGAATATGACACTGTAAGTGAAGTACTTCGTCATGGTACTTTAACTGTTGGTTTTATCGGTCTTGCTGAAACATTAAAAGCTTTAATTGGTAAGCATCATGGTGAATCTGCTGAAGCTCAAAAATTAGGGCTTGCTATCATTGGTCATATGCGTAAACGCATGGACGATGAAGCTCAAAAAACAAAATTAAACTTCTCTTTAATTGCTACACCAGCAGAAGGTTTAAGTGGTCGTTTTGTAAAAATTGACCGCAAAATCTATGGTTCAATTCCTGGTGTTACTGATAGAGAATACTATACAAATTCCTTCCATATTCCAGTATATTATCCAATCAGTGCTTACAAAAAAATACAACTTGAAGCACCTTACCACAATTTAACAAATGGTGGTCATATAAGTTATATTGAAATGGATGGAGACCCTACAAAGAATTTAACAGCTTTTGAAGCTATTATCCGTTGCATGCATGATAACGGTATTGGTTACGGTTCTGTAAATCACCCTGTAGACCGTGATCCAGTTTGCGGATATACAGGTATTATCAATGGAGTATGTCCAAAATGTGGTAGAAGTGAAGCTGCTCATAAACGCCATGTTATTTTAAAACGTATGCGTGATAATTGTTGCAGTGCAACTTCCATTTAATTTAAATAAATCAACAAAAATATTCGATAGAAAGAGTGATACAAATGTTAGTTAATGGTGTAGAAGTAAAAGTTAATGGTTTAACAGATATTACAGAAAAAGAAATCGTAAATTATATCAATTATATTAAAGAAAATTCTAGTGAAACTCTCGCTAGCCTCACTATTTCCGATGCTGGTGATGGAGAAGTCGCTCTTGACTATCGCACTCAACCTGCTCAATTTGAACGTATTCGCCGTATTACAGGTTATTTAGTAGGTACTGTAGACCGCTTCAACAATGCAAAACGTGCTGAAGAACATGACCGCGTAAAACATGGCCTTAATTAAGATTGCAGGCGTTGTCAATGATTCTATTGTAGATGGTGAAGGTTTTCGCTTCACCATCTTCACTCAAGGTTGCTATCACAATTGTCCTCAGTGTCATAATCCTCAAACTCATGATGTAAATGGCGGCCATGAAGTCGATACTGATGATTTACTTTCACAAATCTGTGAAAATCCATTATTAAATGGTGTTACCTTTAGTGGAGGAGAACCTTTTCTCCAAGCAAAACCATTGGCACAATTAGCCAAAGAAGTTCATAAACGTGGTCTTAATATCACCACATTTACAGGTTATACTTTAGAACAATTACAAAATATGCACAATCCTGACATCGATGACTTACTCAATCAAACAGATGTACTCATTGATGGACCTTTCCTCATAGAAAAAAAAGACCTAACTTTGCAATTTCGTGGCAGTAGCAATCAACGTATTATTGATATGCAAAAAACACGCGAAAGTGGTCAAATTGTTTTAATTGAATATTAATTTTTCAGCAATAATCTAGATATATACTTAGATTATTGCTTTTTTTATATCATAATAGCCTCTTACATAAAATAAATATTTTTATCGAGAAAATTTGTATGACATATTGTTATTTTTAAGCAAAATATGTATAATAAATATTAAAGATGCTGAACGGCATTAAATCAAAAAGAGGTGTATATAAATGTTAGAAGATTTGAAAAAAATTGTTTTTGAAGCTAACTTAATGTTACCAAAATATCATATGGTAACTTTTACTTGGGGCAATGTATCTGGTATTGACCGTGAAAAAGGCTTAATAGTTATCAAACCATCTGGTGTAGAATACGATACTATGAAAGCTGAAGATATGGTAGTTGTTGATATCAATACTGGAAAAGTAGTTGAAGGTGATTATAATCCATCTTCCGATACAGATACTCATATCAAAATTTATCAAGCTTGCCCTGAAATTGGTGGCGTTGTACATACACATTCCCGTTATGCTACATCTTGGGCACAAGCTCGCCGTGATATCCCTGCACTTGGCACAACTCATGCTGATGATTTCTATGGACCTATTCCTTGCACACGTCCTATGACTGCTGAAGAAATCGCAGGCTCTTATGAAGCTGAAACTGGTAATGTTATCGTTGAAACATTCAAAGAACGCGGTATCAAAATGATGGACGTTCCTGGCGTTATCGTATATTCTCATGGTCCTTTCACTTGGGAAAAAGACCCTATCAAAGCTGTAAAAAAAGCTGTTGTTCTTGAAGAAGTAGCTATGATGGCTTATCATGCTGTAACTATTGGCAATAATTTTGAACCAATGCAACAAGAATTATTAGATAAACATTATCTCCGCAAACATGGTGCTAATGCTTATTATGGTCAAAAAAAGAAATAGTATATAATAAATAATAATATATAAAGTAAAAACCACTTGTTAAATAATACGATTTATCAAGTGGTTTTTATTTTGTCATTTTTTCCAAAACTATATTCAAATTAAATGTTATAATATATTTATTTCTAAAAAAATTATTTTTCAAGGAAGTGTTTTTGTGATTGGTCTTGGAACAATTGCCAACACTATCGCTGTTATTATCGGTGGTGGTATTGGCTTATTTTTGAAAAAAGGCATAAAAAAATCTCTACAAGATTCACTATTACAGGCTATGGGAATAGCTGTTTTATTCATCGGCATAGGTGGTACACTTTCTCAAATGCTTGTATTTAAAGATGGTCATTTAGAAACTACAGGTACTATGCTGATGATATTTTCTTTATTAATCGGTACTTTAATTGGAGAAATTATTAATATTGAAGCCAAGCTAGAAAAACTCGGCGAATTTGCTCGAAAAATTTTACATGCTGATGAACAATCAAAATTCGTCGATGCTTTTGTAATATGCTTCTTGCTCTTATAGTGCCAGTAGTTTATCATATATTTAGTTAATAATTTATATTGGAGGAAAATTTGTGGAAAAAATAAATAAAATTAAAGGGGCTTTATATGGTGCAATTATCGGTGATGCTCTCGGTGCACCACTTGAATTCATGCCTCAAGAACAAATCAAAGCTCAATTCGGCAAGGTTACAGAAATGATTGGCGGTGGTTGGTTACAAGTTCAACCAGGAGAAGGAACTGATGAAACAGCTCTACTTCTTGCTACTGCTTATGGAATTATGAAAAATCCTGAAAATCCATTTGCTGAAATCGGCAAGAATTTCATAAAATGGGCTATCAGCAGACCAAAAGATATCAGTGATACAACTCTTCGCAGTATTGATAAAACAATGTCTAAAGGTCATGGTAAACATCTTATTCCTAAAGCTCGTTGGCAAGAGTCCGCTGGACAAGTGGATTTATTCAGCAATCGCGGTAGTGTAGATAATGGTGCTATATTAAATACTTTATATCCTGCACTTTATTATACTGATGAATTCAATGCTGTTACTACTGCTCTTGATATCACTAATATGACTCATGTAAATACCCAGTCTGATAATGCTTGCCGTATTTACGCTCAATTGATTTTCCGTATTTTGAATAAAAATATCACTAAAGATGATATGGATAAAATGATTGATAATACTATGTATTATGATTATAAAAATGAAGAAATTCAACCAACAGCTTCTGCTTACGATAGCATTATAGCTATGCTTCATGCTTTTATGCCTACAGATAATTTTGAAGATGCTGTACTGACTGCTATTAATTTTGGCGGTGATAGTGATACTATTGGTGCTATTACAGGTGGTTTAGCAGGCTGTTACTATGGTTATGATAATATCCCAACTCGTTTTATTGAAACTATTCCTTCTGATATCAAAAAAATGCTCGATACTATTATTGAAGCTATTCCAAATTAAAAAAAATATCCTTATAGATAGAAATTCTATTTATAAGGATATTTTTTATTTTATATCTTATGTTCTATTGGACATCTTTTAGTAAATGTATATATTTTTTCAAACCCACAAGCTTTTAATAAATCATAACCTTGTTTACAATAACTAAAACAATCATCTGTACTATGCGAGTCTGAACCTATAGTAATAATCTCTCCACCTAATTTTTTATACAAATTCAATATTTCTATTTTAGGATAAACTTCATTTACTTTATTTCTTAAACCTGATGTATTTATTTCTAAACCAATATTTCTCTTTATGGCTATAGTTAAAATTTCTTCAATAATATCTTTATAACCCCCAAATTCATAATTTCCATAATCTGCAAAAGCATATCTCTTCATTAAATCTAAATGACCAATTATATCAATATCTGCAATCTTTACCATAGCCAAAATCTCATTAAAATAATCTTCATAAATTTTACTTTTAGTTTTTGATGGCATAGTCAATCTTAATTTAACACTATTAATATTATGAACTGAACCAATAATAAAATCTAAATCCATTTTTTCTATTTCGCTCTTTAAAGTTTCTAAATATGGTTTTAAATGCGGTTCACCTATTTCTAAACCACGTTTTATATTTAATTTATTTCCATATTTTTGTTTACATAACTCAATGCATTCATGATAAGCCTTATAATCCAATACACCATAACTTACATCTTTTGGATCTACATCAAAATGTTCTGTAAAACAAATCTCATTTAAGTCTATTTCAATTGCTTTTTTACAAATATCTTCTAAAAAATCTTTTCCATCAAAAGAAAATTTACTATGATGATGATAATCTACTTTATACATAAAAAGCCCTCATTTCATTTTTATAATTTTATACTTTTCCTATCAAATAAAAAGGATAATACGTTAATTGTATTATCCTTTCTTTGTTTGATTGATTAAATTATATTTTTGATTATAAAAGTTTCCTTTTTTATTCTGCTAAAAGTTTTGATGTAAGACCTTCTAAATTAAATGCTTTTACATAGTTATCAATAGAGTCTTTAATTTTATTCACTACATAACGTTCTCCATCAATACCTGATTGACTTAAATTATCATATAATTTTGCGATTTCAGCTTTTACTAATGGATTGTTAAATGTATAATGTCCACTAATTTCAGTAATCAAACGAGCTAATTCTTTATCTTCTAAAATTTCTTCGATAGATAATTTATCTTTGCCATCTACCATCCATTTTTTCCAACGTCCAGATTTTACTGCTTCAGTAGTTAATACAAGAGCTATATTTGATTTATCAGAAATTAAACCTTCTGCATATAAACTATCTTCAACTTCAGATAATTTTAAATAAGCTTGAGTTTCCACTGTACCAAATTCTGGTGCAACATTCATTGCTGTAACACCCCATGCTGGATGTTGTAATAAAATAACATCATCTAGATAGTCACCATTATGTTCTTTTAATCCTACATGATATTTTTTAGCAATAGCAGATAAGTTTTTGCAAGAAGCAGGATCTACATGTCCAACATTTTCAGTTAATCTTGTCAATGTACCTGTATTACCTACAATAAATGCTGGATGTGGAAGATTTTTTTCATCTAATTTTTCATTTAATTTTTTTATAAACGCTTCATAGTTTTCACTAGAAGTCAATCCACCATTTGTTTCTTCTGTTCCAACTTCATAACTTACAGAAGGAAGTCCCATTGCTTTTCTTTCATTTTCAGCAGTTTCAATTAATTCAATAGTACGATTTATATTTACATTCATATCAATTACTTTTCCCACAATATATGGGTCTTTTGTTGGGTCGATATGCAATAAATCAAATCCATTTTCTAAATCATATTTATATGATTTTTTACCAAGTTCCATTGCTTCTTTTTCTGGAAGATGAGCATTTCTTTCGTTATCACGCTGCCAAGGTCCACCATGATCGCGACAAAGATAATATAATCCATCAAAATTATTTTCTTTGGCTACTTGTGCAATAGCTTCAGCAAAACGTTTTTGGTCCCAATTACATACATATCCTCCACCAAGCTCATCAGCATCAACTTGGTTACGACTAGCAATGAACATAAGTGGAAAATCTTTTTCTTTAGCTAAAAGCATAGAAGCTTTAATTAAAGTATGGCTCATTGGTCCTATACCAATCATAGTAGCTCTATCTTTACCTTCAAATGATAATAATTTATCTACAACTTCATTTAATGTAGGTTTTTTCATATTATACCCAGCTTTCTTTTATCTAATAAAATTTATATTCTTATTTTGTTTTTTCATCAATATTTGGTCTTAAGATATGCAAACAAATAGCTGTAACGATTGCACCAATAAACATATCTATTGCATACCACAATGGAGCTTGATTTACACCAGCAATTACAATTAAACCACCATGCGGAACCATACATTCAACACCATGATACATACCAAGACCAGCACCTACTGCACTACCAATAATTATTGATGGCAATACAGTTTTTAATGATTTTACTGCAAACGGAATAGCACCTTCTGTTATACCTATAAGTCCCATGAAACCTGCTGATATACCAAGATTTCTTTCATCTGCTGTATATTTTCTACGAGAAACAAATGTAGAAATAGCAAGACCTAATGGAGGAATAGCTACAGCAATACGATATGCACCGTTTGGACCATAAATACCTTCTGCCATAAGAGCTAATGTGAATGCTGTTGCTGTTTTATTAACTGGACCTCCCATATCAAAAGCAGCCATTGCACCAACAATAATTCCTAATAATACTGCACTACCACCTTGCATATTTCCTAAAACTTCAATCAACCATCTAATAAAGATAGCAATAGGCTCTGCAATAATGTAGAAATAAATCATACTGATTACAAAGGTACTAATAATTGGAATAACTAAAATAGGCATAATTGCTTTTAAATTATTAGGTACCTTCCATTTTTTTATCCATTTAGCCATATACCCAGATAAAACACCCATGAGCATTGCACCTAAGAAACCTGTTTGTACATGACTATCACCAAAAGGTGTATTAGCTATATATCCCACAATCAAACCTGGAATAAGTCCTGGTTTGCCTGCTATAGAATATGCAATATATCCAGCTAGTACAGGTATCATCATTGTCATACCTGCCATACCAATTACACCTAAATTTTGTAAAAACGGATTGGTAACCTCCATCCCATTTTCACCAGGTTTACCACCTGCTAAAGAAATAGCTAAGAAAATACCTCCGACTACAACTACTGGAAGCATATAAGATACACCAGTATTAAAAGCCTTAGTCAATTCTTGAATAATACTTTTCATATTATCAGACATTGATATACCCCCTTATTTTCTTATTTTACTAATGCAACTAATTTATCAATAATTTCTGCTGGATTATGAATTACATCCGCAGGATTAACTGTTAAAACTCTACCTTCATCTTCTTTTTCTTCAAAACGTTCTTGACCTTCAATACCAATAGCCACTGCTAATAAAACAGCATCTGCTTCATTTACTTCATCTTCTGTCAATTCATTTTCAATACCTAAACCACCTTGAGTTTCAACTTTTACTTCAAATCCTCTTTTTTTACATTCTTGTTCAATAGCTTCCTGTGCCATATAAGTATGAGCTACCCCTGTAATACATGCAGATACACCAACAATTTTCATTTTTAAAATCTCCTTTTTATTTTAGTTTATTAAAATTATATTTATAAAAATTATTTATTAACATTATTATTGATACTTTCTAGCAGATTAAATATTTCTTCTTTTGTTTTTAAGGTTAATAAATTTTCTCTAAAATCATCATTAATTAATTTTTTACTAATTTCAGCAATGTATTTTAAATGTAATTTATTTGCGTCTTTAGCAGGTACTCCAATTAAAAAAATTAATTTTACTAATTCATCACTATTTTCATCCCATTTAAAAGCATTACTAGTTCTCATAAAAGCTATAAAAGGTTCTACTACTGTATCTGATTTTCCATGAGGAATAGCCACTTGACAACCTACAGATGTAGATATCTCTGCTTCTCTTGCAAATACTTTTTCTATAAAAACCCCCTCATCTAAAACTAATCCCAATTTTTTAGCAGTGCAACTTATTAAACCAATAACATCTGGCTTATTTTGTAAATCACTATCTACAAAAATCATTTCATTTCTAATCATCTTAATACACCTCAAAATTATATATTTAAAAGCTCTAATAATTTACTCTTAAAAATCTTATTATTTATATTATCTACTTTATCTAAATTTAAATTTAATCTCATTAATTTTTTATAAAATATAGTTAGTGGTGTAAAATTTTTATTAAAATCATCTTTTGATACAGCAAATAAAAAAATATATTTCACCATAGATTTATTCCATTTTACCCCTTCATCTAAACATATTATTAATAATTTTGTTTTATTCACAAAATTCGGATTTCCATGAGGAACAGCAAAACAACCTATATCAGTTGGTGATATTTTTTCCCTTTCAATAACACTATTTAAATATTCTGGTTCAACCAACTTAGCATCAATTAAAGCTTTTATTCCTGAAGATAATATTTCATCTATATTTTTAGCTCTTTTATAATTTAATACCATTGATTCCATAATAATTAATCTCAAAGTATTACTTACATTCTTATTATTAATATATTTTAAAATTTGTTCTAACTCATTTTCTCTGACTGCTGGAGAAACATATATGACTGGTGTCTTACTATGTTCTATTTTTTCTGTACTTAAAATTAAATCATAATCATGCTTATTTAAGTTCAAAAAATCATGCATAGAATAACAACCTATAATTCTTATTACACCAAATAAAGAATTTATTTTTGTAGAAATTAATGTTGCTGCTGCCATACCATAATGACAAATAACTATAGCTCTAATTTTTTGTTCTTCTGTTTTTAACCTTTCAATCGCTACTTGAAAATGTAATGTTAAATATATCATCTCATTACGAGAAACATCATATTGATAATATTCTTTAATTATAGATGAAGCTATCACTGCCATTTCAAAACTAACAGGATATTGATAACCCAATTCATTCCACTGGCAATCTAAATTAGCAGGTTTTAACATATCTTTACGTAAAACAGTAGCATATATATGTAAAGATAAATTTTTTACTAATTCCATATCTTGAGATAAATCTATTGATAATCTATATTCTATATTCTCCAATATCTTATAAATTATATCCTGCATTTGATTTACAATAGCATCTACATCAAAAACATTTTGTTTTCTCAAAGACATAAGCATATAACAGATATAACATATTTCGTTATAATTTTTATCTAAATTTAATAAAGTAGCTATATCCCTTGCTACTTTTAGATAAATTGTAGCATTTGGCAATTCTTTTATTATATTAGTAAAAATACTACTTACTGTTTTATCTTTATGCTTTTTATAATTATCTATCATTAATAAAAAACACAAAAATAATTGACAAGCTGATTCATCAGTAAATGAAAAATCTTTATTATCTTGAATAATTTTAATTACATTATTAGCAATTAAAACACTGTCTTTACTTATATAATCTAGTATTGGAAAATGTTTTGTATTGAAGTCTTCTACTTCCCTACATAAATCAATTCCTTTAAAATATGCTGATAGTAATTTTGCAAATAATGCTCTTTTTTCTGCTTCTGGACTAATACAACGTATTCCATAATGTCTTAAAGACTGTAAATCATTACTATATGTTTTTAAAATATCTGGCATTAATTTTTCTATCTTAGATTTAGATACAAACAATTTATCAGCAATATCTTGCAATACAATGAAATCATCAGTAAGTATTAATAATAAAAGAATTTGTTCATCTAAAGAAAACTCTATGCTATTTTTACTATCAATTAAAAGATGTGTTAGATTTTCTTTTCCCCATACTTGTAAAATATTTCTTCCAGACATTTGCAAAATAATATGATACTCTGCTAAAAATTTTTCCATATTTTTTATGTCTGATTTTAATGTTGGTATAGATATTTCTAAAGCCTTACTATAATCTTCTAAAGTCATATCGGGAAAATTATTTATATATTGTAATAATTTAAATTGTCTAACTGTTAATTTCATTATCATCACCTTACATAAATTATTATAAAAGATAGTCCATACTAGTAAAACTCATTATTTTTTTGATAATTTTTAAAAATATGAGTTATATAAAAATCATTGCTAAATATAAATTTAAATAAAAAGAGCGTAACAATTACTAAAATTGCTACGCTAAAAATATATAATTATAACTAATTTATTTCTTAACTTTATAAACTCTTACTTCATAAGAACGCAATAATGTTGCTTCGCGATTTCCATAAGTAGATGCTAGTAATGTTGCACCTTTTAATTCTGGTATCTTATAACCGCGAATTTTTGCTGTTGTATTAGCGATAACAATAATGCGTTCTGATTTATCTTTAGTTGTACGTGCATAAGCATATATACCTGGACTATATGACAATAATTCTTCATAATCTCCTTCAATTAATGCTGGATATTGCTTACGTAATTTTATTAAATTTTTATAATAATTAAGTACAGAATTTTCATCTTCTGTTTCTGTTTCCACATTCAAATTAGGATATTCATCATTGAGTGGTAACCATGGTCTGCCAGTAGTAAAGCCTGCTTTAGAGCCACTATTCCATGTCATTGGACTGCGTGCATTATCTCTACTGTATTTCCAAACGCCTTTCATAGCTTCTTTTGGTGTCAATTTATCTTTTAATGCTAATTCATATTGACCAATAGATGAAATATCATTATACATTTTAATTGATGGCCATTTTATATTTGTCATACCTAATTCTTGACCTTCATAGATAAATGGTGTTCCTCTCATAGTCAATAAAATTGTGGCAATAAATTTAGCTGCTAATTTTGTATCTGTTCCCTGTGGAAAGAAGTAATTTGTACAACGTGGTAAATCATGATTTTCAAAATAAACAGGTACCCAGCCATTATCTTTTGTAGCTTCTTCATCTTCTGTGAAACATTTTCTAATATCGATTAATTTCCATGATTTGCGTTTATGCCATGTGCAATCTTCATCAAAACCTAAGCGAATATGGCTAAAATCAAAGGACATATCAAATGCACCATTTTCGCCAATCCATTTATCAAAATCACTTGGATAAACACCATCTGCTTCTGCTACTGTAAATATATCTGCTCTATCAAAAACTTTTTCTCTAAATTCATGTAGAAAATCTAATATACCATCTTGATAAGTTGTAGCTTTAGCGATACTAGCTAAATTATCTGCTCCATCTACTGGTAAATCTTTAAATTCACTAGGTTTTTTAATATATACAATCGCATCAAGTCTAAAACCACGAACACCTTTATCTAACCAGAAATTAGCTGCATCAAATAAAGCTTGTCTAACTTCTTTATTTTCCCAATTTAAATCTGGCTGAGCGCTAGCAAAAGTATGCAAATAATATTGATTTGTTTTTTCATCAAGAGTCCATGCTGACCCGCCAAAAATACTACGCCAATTTGTAGGAGCAGAGCCATCTTCTTTACCATCGCGCCAAATATACCAATCACGTTTGGGATTATCTTTGGAACTTCTAGACTCTTCAAACCATTTATGTTTATCTGATGTATGATTAAATACTAAATCCATTACGATTTTTATATTGCGTTTGTCTGCTTCCGAAATGAGTCTTTCCATATCTTCCATAGTCCCATATTCTTTAGCTACACTACAATAATCAGAAATATCATATCCATTATCAACAAGTGGTGAAGGATAAATCGGACAAAGCCAAATAGCACCCACACCTAAATCTTGCAAATAATCTAATTTACTAATAATACCTGGAATATCTCCAATACCATCACCGTTACTATCACAGAAAGATTTAGGATAAATCTGATATACAACTGTTTTTTGCCACCATTTTAATTCACCCATCATTTCCACCTCTATTTTTAATTAATCTAAGAAAAGCAGGTACTATTTGTACCTGCTTATTTTTATAAAATATCAATTATTTTGCAGCATTTAAAACTTCTTCTGTAATATCAACAGCAGTAAATAAAGCTACATCAGAAGTAATAACTACGCTATATCCATGTTCTTGAGCTACTTGTTTAATTGCATTATTAATTTTTTCCTGTACTGGTTTTACTAAATTAATCTGTTTTTGTCTTAAATCAGTAGCTACTCTTGCACGAACTTTTTGAATATCTGCAGGGCTCATTTTTTCATTAACAGATTTCTCAAATTCTTTTTGTGCTTCTTCAGTAAGTTTATTCATATTTTCCTGAATGGATTTACTTTCTGGAATATTAGCTAATACGTACTGATAATTAATAGTAGCAACACTTGCTGTTGTAGCTGGCTGATATACTTCAGCAGCAGAAGCAGTTCCTCCTATTCCTAGCATAAATAATGCCGAACAAATCATTGCTAAAAGTTGCTTTTTCATTTAAATGCCTCCTAATATGAACATTAAGTCATTAGTGTTATTATAGCATAAATATATCTAAATCGTTATATATTATTTATTATAAATTAATTAAAAATATTACTAAAAATTTCATTAGCTTTTTACAATTGCACGATTTACAGCAAAACATTTCTTATGATATCTTATACCAAATATCAAACATTAAGAAAGGATTTATTATGCATACTTTATCCGAAGATAAAATTAAAGCAAATCAAGTTGAAGGCGATATCAATTTAACTGCTACTAGAAAACAATGGCAAGATAAATTTCTCAGTGAAAAATCTAAAAAATTATTAGATGAAGATATTGACATACTCCCCATGCCTAAATGCAGGGGATTCTTGGATACAAACGATACTTGCCTACTAAAATAGCAGGTCTTACTATATCTCTCCAAAGAAGGTTGATGCCCCAACCTTCCATATATTTATAGCAGCATTTCTATCTCTATCGTGGCTGGTTTTGCACTTTGCGCAAATCCACTCACGAACTGCCAAATTTTTAGTTTCAGGATTTTTTGTACCACAAACATGGCAAATTTGCGAACTTGGATAGTATCTATCTATCTTTTGCACTATTGA
>NZ_KB899603.1:0-16124 GCF_000378365.1 Megamonas rupellensis DSM 19944
AAAAATTCTTGAATATAAAGCGAGAGAAATTGGCTCAATAGTGCAAAAGATAGATAGATACTATCCAAGTTCGCAAATTTGCCATGTTTGTGGTACAAAAAATCCTGAAACTAAAAATTTGGCAGTTCGTGAGTGGATTTGCGCAAAGTGCAAAACCAGCCACGATAGAGATAGAAATGCTGCTATAAATATATGGAAGGTTGGGGCATCAACCTTCTTTGGAGAGATATAGTAAGACCTGCTATTTTAGTAGGCAAGTATCGTTTGTATCCAAGAATCCCCTGCCTTTAAGCATGGGGAGTATGTCAAGATTAAAACTTATTTACTATTATCAGCAAATTATCAACGAAAACTAATACTCATCTTTAATTTGCCAATAAAAAAATAGCAGATACATTTGTACCTGCTATTTTTATTTAGACTATATTTAAATATTTTCCAAGTTTTTCTGTTTAGTTTCTACACCTAAAGCAAATACTGCTACAGCAATAATGATAAATACACTAGCAAACATATAGAAAACAGTATGCATATCACTGCCAGCTTCTATCATCATACCTACAACAAGCGGAGCAGCCATACCACCGATACGACCGACACCTGCTGCCCAACCACTGCCCATAGCACGAATGGCTGTCGGATAAAGTTCTGGTGTATAAGTATAAACAACACCCCATGCACCAAGATTAAAGAAGGACATCACACAGCCCCAGAAGATAATCAATTCTGCACTTTGAGCTTGTCCGAAGAAATAACTTGCTACACCACTCATACATAAAAATAAAGATAATGTATATTTTCTGCCTAATTTATCCACTAGCCATGCTGCACAAAAATATCCAGGAAGCTGAGCAAAGGTAATTAAAAGCACATATTCAAAAGTTTTTACAAAGGCAAAACCTTGCTGATAAACGATAGCAGGAAGCCATGTGAAAATTCCATAATAACTATAAACAATACCAAACCATACAATCCAAAGCATGATTGTTCTTGCTAAATATTTACCAGACCATAAATCTTTTAATTTTGGTTTTTCTGTAGGTGTATCATCAGTTATTACTTTTAAATCGCCTTTATATTTAACACCAAGACGCATTTCCAAATCATCTACGATTTTTTGAGCTTCTTCTACTTTGCCTTTAGATAATAAATATCTTACAGATTCAGGCATATGCAAGCGGATGAAAAATACATAGATAGCAGGTAAAGCACCAATGATAAAAGCATAATGCCAACCATAAACAGGGATGAATAAGTAAGCGATACAAGCAGCTGCTATCCAGCCTACACCCCAGAAGCTTTCTAATAAGACGATAAATCTACCACGTAAATTAGTTGGTGCATATTCAGACATGAGTGTCGCCGCTACTGGAAGTTCACCGCCTAGACCAAAACCAACGAAGAAGCGGAAAATCAACAAGGATTCATAACTCCAGGAAATAGCACAAAGTCCTGTGGCTATACTGTACAAAATTACTGTTGCAGAAAATACAGCTTTACGACCGAATTTATCAGCGATAGAGCCTGCGATTACTGCCCCTATTGCCATGCCTACAAGACCGATAGAGCCGATAGCCCCCATCTGCCCAGCAGATAAACCCCATTCTTTACCAAGTACAGGTAATACGAAGGCAATAAGCCCTGTATCCATCGCATCAAATAACCAACCAAGACCTGTGATAACTAATAATTTATAATGGAAACTACCTACTGGCAAAGCTTCCAATCTTTGTAATAACATTATTTACACTCCTTAATTTATAATCAAATTCTATGCAAATGTTTTAACGATAAATCTAAAATTGGTGCTGAATGAGTCAATGCACCGCTAGAAATGAAGTCCACACCGATTTTAGCTAATGCTTGTATATTTTCTTTAGTTACATTTCCAGAACATTCAGTTTGAGCTTTTCCGTCTATGAGTTTTATGGCTTCTTCCATCATATCTATGCTCATATTGTCAAGCATGATGATATCTGCTCTGGCTTCTAGAGCTTCTTTTACCATATCTAAATTTTCTGTTTCAACTTCTATTTTGCGTACAAATGGAGCATATGCTCTAGCTAATTCTATAGCTTTTTTTACACTGCCAGCAGCTCCAATATGATTATCTTTTAATAAAATACCATCAGATAGATTATAACGATGATTATTTCCTCCACCTACTGTAACAGCATATTTTTCAAAAATACGCATATTCGGTGTGGTCTTTCTCGTATCTAATAATTTTGTTTTACTGCCTGCTAATAAATTTACTACTTGATTTGTATATGTGGCAATTCCACTCATTCTCTGCAAATAGTTTAATGCCACGCGTTCTCCTGACAATAATACTCTGATATCGCCTTTTACTTTGGCAAGTAAATCGCCTTTGTTTACTTTATCGCCATCTTTAGCCATAAATGTGATTTCGATATCTTTATCTAATAATTCAAAGGTTCTAGCAAATACATTTAAACCTGCTATTACACCTTCACCTTTGCAGATTAAATCCACTTCGCCCAAAACTTTTTCCGGCATAATGGCATTAGTTGTTACATCCTCGCTAGTAATATCTTCTTGCAACGCCATCAAGATCAATTTATCTGCATTCATTTTCATTGTTATTTCATTCATCTTGCACTTCTCACTTTATCCATTTCATTGAAAATAGCTTGTTTATATTCTTGAGCTAAGATTATTTTTTCTCTATCTATATTTTGTTGTACATTATTTGCTAATTGAGCAAAATCTATATCGTATTTTTTATGTTGTGCATTTTCATCATCATGGATTTTATTAACTGCTCTTTTGGCGAATACCAATCCTTCTAATAATGAATTACTAGCTAATCTATTTGCTCCATGAACTCCATTACAACTTGTTTCACCAACGGCATATAAATTATTCATTGTAGTTTTGCTGTATTTATCTACATGGATACCACCCATATAATAATGCTGTGCTGGTACAATCGGTATCCATTGTTTAGTTACATCAAAGCCTTCTTCAAGACATTTTTCATAGATATGAGGAAAATGGTTTAAAATCACATCTTTACCAAGAACTGTCATATCTAACCAAACATAAGGCATATTGTCTTTTGCCATTTGTTTTTTGATTTCTGCTGTCATTAAATCTCTAGGCAAAACTTCATTTGCAAAACGCTTTCCATCTTTGCCATATAATTTTGCTCCTTCACCTCTTACAGATTCAGAGATTAAAAAACTTCTACCTGGTTTATTTGTATATAATGAAGTTGGATGAATTTGTACATAGTCTGGATTTTCAAGTTTTATATTATGGCGAAGTGCTATCGCTATAGCATCACCTGTCAAATGAGGATAATTTGTGGAATGTTCATATAATCCACCTATACCTCCACTAGCTAAAATTGTATTATCTGCTTCAATAGTTAAATACTCATCATTTTTATCCTTAGCTAAAATACCAAAACAAGTATTATCCTGTTCTATTAAATCTAACATAGTGACATATTCTAAAATATGTACATTAGGTAATTTCTGTACTGCTTTTAATAGATTTCTAGTGATTTCTTTACCTGTGATATCTTCATGAAATAAAATTCTAGCTTTAGAATGACAACCTTCTCTTGTATAATTCAATTCACCATTTTCTTGTCTAGCAAAATCTACACCATAGCCAATCAATTCATTTATGACTTCACGAGAAGAACGTATCATTATATCTACAGACTCTCTTCTATTTTCATAATGACCAGCTTTCAATGTATCTTCCATGAAGCTATCATAATCATTTTCATCCCTTAAAACACAAATACCACCTTGTGCTAAGAAAGAATCACTATTTTCTACAGCATCTTTTGTTATCATCAATATATTTTTATCACTAGGACAATGTAGTGCTGCAAATAAGCCACTAGCACCAGTACCTACAATCAATATATCTGTTTTATAATTTTGCATATTTACACCTTCATCATTTTGCTAATTCTAACATTTTTTCAAGTGGTTTCATCGCTTTAATGCTTAACTCTTCATCAACTTCTACCACATATTTTTCATTCACTAAGCTATCTTTAACTTTCGCTAAAGTAACTTTTTTCATATCATCACAATATTGTCTAGGTATTGCTGGCAAAAATAACTTATCTGGATTTTTTTGTTTCAATTCATACATAACACCATTTTCTGTACCAATGATGAACTCTTTTGTCTCAGAATTAGTGGCAAACTTTATAATTTCTGATGTACTGCCTACAAAATCAGCTAAATTCGTTACTTCTTCACTACACTCTGGATGAACTAAAAATAACGCATTTGGATGTGCTCTTTTCGTTTCAATCACTAAATTTACACTTATTTTTCTATGTATTGGACAATAACCATCATTGCAGATAATATTCTTTTCTGGAACTTTGCTCGCTACATATGCTCCTAAGTTACCATCTGGAATGAAGAAAATATTTTTATTTGATAATTTTTTCACAATCTCAACTGCGTTAGAAGAAGTTACACAAACATCAGAGACTGCTTTTAATTCAGCTGTAGAATTTATATAACAAACTACTGCTAAGTCTTCGACTTGTTCACGCATTTTTTTTACTTTATCTACGCTTGCCATATGTGCCATTGCACAATCTGCATATCTATCTGGCAATAATACTTTCTTTTTAGGATTTAAAATTTTTGCACTTTCACCCATGAAAGATACTCCTGCAAATACGATTAAATCAGCATCAATATTTTTAGCAATTTTACTTAAATAAAAAGAATCTCCTATATAATCTGCAACTTCTTGAACATCATCAGGAACATAATAATGTGCCAAAATAACAGCATTTTTTTCTTTTTTTAATTGCTCTACTTCTTCTTTTAAAGACAACATCAAGATTTCTCCTTCACGGAATATTTTTTGATATTATACATCAAATATTAACAGCTGACAAGACAGTAATATATACAAATATTTTTCAATTGTCAATAAGAAGCCGTTTTTACTGCTAAACGAAGCAGTGATTTTACTTGATTATGATATAATTAAGCCAATATATTTTTGATAAATTTGTGAGGTAATCTTATGTTAGAATTCATCATTGGCAGAGCAGGAAGTGGTAAAACCACGGCTTGTTTAAATGCCATTAAAGAAAAATTAATCCATTCACCGACAGGGAAACCTCTAGTTATATTATTGCCTGACCATATGACTTTTGCGATTGAACGTCAATTAGCTTTGGAGTTAAAAGATTATGGCGGTTTTACTAGAGCTTACGTCTTGGGCATGAGCAGACTTGCCTATCAAGTATTAATGCGTTGCGGCGGGATACGCCATCCACATCTCAATGAAATCGGCAAGGAATTATTATTATCTAGAGTTTTAAGTTCTACAAAACTCTCTATCTTAGCCAAGGCTGCTCGCCAACATCATTTCACAGCTTCTGTATCACAAATCATTGAAGAATTCAAAACTTCTGGTATCAGCGTTACTACTTTGCAAGATATTTTAACGCTTATTGATAATGATTCACTCAAACAAAAATTGAGCGATTTAACTTCTATTTACGCTGGTCTTGATGAACAGATGGCTGGTCGCTATCACGATAGCGAAGATATGATGGAACTTGCGATCAAAAAATTACCTGAATGTACATGGCTCCAAGATGCTGAAATCTGGATAGATGGTTTTGATGCCTTCAATCCTCAACATTTTCGCGTAGTCGAACAATTATTAGCATTAGCTAGCGATATTCATTTAACATTATGCATCAATAATTTAAATGATATTGAACATGAAGCACCTACTGCTTTATTTCATCGTCAATTCAATGTATTTCAACAGATAAATAATATGGCTAAAAAATTAGCTCTACCTACAAAAATAACTACACTTACAGCAAATCACCGCCATAAACAACAAGATTTAGCCTTTATCGAAGAACAATTATTTAAATTTCCTTTGACGAAAAAAAATTATACTGGCGGTCTTCAAATAGTCGAAGCTCCTAATCGCCGATTGGAATGTGAAGCTGTCGCCTGCGATATTTTACGTCTATGTCGCGAAGAAAATTATCGCCATTATGATATCGGTATTTTAATCCGCAGTAGTGAAGATTATAGCGAATTATTGCAAGCAGTCTTGAATGATTTTAATATTCCTTATTTCAGCGATAGCAAGCGACAAACTGCTCATCATCCTCTAGCTGAATTAATCCGCTCTAGCCTAGAAGCTATTTCTACATGGCAATATGAACCACTATTTCGAGCTTTTAAGACTGATTTCTTCAATGATAAATATTTGCAAACACTTAAAAATCTCGAAGAAAATACAGATGAAATAGAATTAAATTTAACAGAACAAAAAGCTATCGCTCGCAAAGCTATTGATAAATTAGAAAATTACGTCTTGGCTTTTGGTCTTCGCGGTCGCAATCGCTGGTGTGAAGAAAATGATTGGCGTTTTTCCCATCATAAACAGATTGACTCTATGGGCACAGATTTGGAAGAAGAGGCTAATTTCACTGCTATAAATCTAACTAGACGCAGTTTAGTCACTCCTTTAGAGAAGTTCTACACTGCTTGCCAAAATTCGCAGACTATCGAGGAATATACGCTTGCCCTATATGATTTTCTGATTGATTTACAAATACCAACTCAATTGCAATTATGGGAAAAAATAGCCCAAGAACAAAATGATATTGCCCTTGCTAAAGAACATCACCAAATCTGGGATAATATCATTGAATTGATGGATCAATTAGTGCAGACATGTGGCAAGGATTATATCAATCTTGAAAATTATTTAAAATTAATCAATGATGGCTTAGATAGTATTCAGATTGCTTTGATACCACCTGGATATGATTATGTTACACTTGCACCATTTGAGCATAATACTTTAAACAACAAGAAGGCTATTTATATCTTGGGTGCTAATGAAAAAATCATGCCTCGCCATAGTAAAACAGAAGGTATTTTAAGTGATGCTGAACGTTTATTGATGGCAAGTCTAGGGCTGAATATCTCTAGCGGTACAATGGAAGATAATTTTGCCGAAAGATATCTTCTCTACAAAGGCTTCTCCCTAGCTACAGATTATCTTTGGGTATCTTATGCTCTAGCTGATGGTGAAGGAGCTGGACTGAATAAATCCATCTTGATAACTAGATTGCAAAAGATTTTGCCTAAAGCAAAGTTCACAGCTATTCCTCTAGATAAAATAATCTCTTATCCAAGTGATTTTACGCTAGAAGAAAATCCTTTAGATAGTTCATTTGCGATAAAAACCATGCAAGTATCTACAACAAGAAAGACACTTAGCCATTTGACTTCCGCTCTTCGCCAAGCTCGTGATGGTGAAGATTTAGCGTCATTTTGGCAAGATGTTTATAATTATCTCTTAACTGCTGATGTGCCTTTATCTACGGCACTACAAAGTATTTTCGCCCAAGCACCAAAACCTGTATTGCCAGCTGATTTAGCTAGTAAATTATATACGAAACGCAAAACACTTCGTGGCAGTGTAACACGCTTTGAACAATTCTTTAATTGCCCATTCAAGCATTTTGCTCATTATGCCTTAAATCTACAAGAACGCAAAGAATTTAAATTTGCCGCTCCAGATTTGGGGATTTTACTCCACGCTATCATGCACCAATTTGGAGAAATCCTCGTGAAGCGACAAATATCATGGCAAGATGTAACTCATGAACAATGTCAACAAATCTGCAAACAAATCATCAAGACAATTGCTCCTAAATTGCAAAATGAAATTCTCTTAAGTTCCAATCGCTATAGACATCTTTTGCAGAGAATTGAACAATTATCCATTGATTCTTTGATGCGTCTAGTAGAATTTGCCAAACACAGTGAATTTTCACCCAAAGCTTTAGAGCAAGATTTCGGTGCTAATAGCTCCATGCCTCCTTTATTATTCACAGATGAAGATAATCACAAAATAGAAATCATTGGACAGATTGACCGCATTGATTTCAATGATAATTACTATCTAGTCATTGACTATAAATCAGGCAATGCTTTTATTAATCTACTACAAGTATATTATGGCTTGAAATTACAACTTTTGACTTATCTTTTAGTAGCTCAAAATACTACTTTGCAATTATATAATATGGAAAATGCCATTCCTGCTGGTATTTTATATTGCTTTTTAAAAACGCCTATCATCACAGGTACTAATAAACTATCCGTTCAACAAATTAAAACAGAAATTGAAAAGAAAATGCGTATGCCAGGCTGGGTACTAGCAGATCCTGAAATCATCAAAAAAATTGATGACTCTTCTAATTTCATCAAAGTGCGTTTAAATAAAAATCAAGATGATATCTCCGCTCAAAGTCGTTCCTATGTAAAAACAGCAGAAGAATTCGATTTATTGATGAAACATATCGAAAATACTTTAAAAGAAGCTGGCAGTGAAATTTTAAAGGGCAATGCTGATATCGCACCGTATAAATTAAAAGATGAAACGGCTTGCAAATACTGCCCATATATCGCTATCTGTCGCTTTGATAAATATATATCCGGCTATAATTATCGAGAGATAAATCAACTCAATGACGAGGAAATCATTGAAAAATTAAAACAGAAAGAAGGAATTCCATGCCTTGGTCAGCACAGCAACAACAAGCTATAAATACTTATGATAAAAATATCCTCGTAGCCGCAGCTGCTGGCTCAGGGAAAACCTCTGTATTAGTAGAGCGTGTAATTCAACGCATTGTAAATAAAACATGCGACATCAATCAAATACTAGTCGTTACCTTCACTAATGCAGCTGCAGCTGAAATGCGTGAACGTATCGCCAGTGCCATCACAGAGAAATTATCCGATAAAGACAAAGAGCGTCAACTCATATTATTAAACGCTTCTTCAATCTCCACACTTCATGCTTTTTGTCAAAATATCATTCGCCAATATTTCCATCAATTAGGCTTAGATCCTAAATTTCGTCTTGCTAATCCTCAAGAAATTGAATTATTAAAACTCGATGTACTTGAAGAACTCTTTGAAACGAATTATGACAAAGATGATAATGAAGACTTTCTAGAATTTACTGACACCTATGGCAATGAACGTGGCGATGATAGCACCTATGATATCATCTTAAAGCTATATGAATACTCTCGCAGTCAGCCTTTTCCTTTACAATGGCTGAAAGCTCTACCTTCATATTTTCAAATCAATAATGCTGATGAACTCAATGATTGCCCATGGCTACAGATAATCAAAGACAATGTCAAAGATGGTTTAAATATAGCCATAGACAATAGCCAGAAAATGTATCAATTAGCCACAGATTTAAACTTACCACCTTATGCAGATATTGCCAGTGGAGATTTAGCTTTTCTTTATGATTTAAATAACTTAATCGACACTTCATGGCAGGAATTTTTTAATTTAATCAATGAATTTAAATTTAAAACTCTGCGAATTTCTAAAAAATTCTCTGTAAATGAAGAAGATAAAGCTACCATCTCCGCTCTTCGTGATGAAACTAAGAAAATCATCAAACAATTAAAAGAGCATTATTTTACGCAAACTATTGAAGATACACTCTCCGATATGCCTCAATTGTATAAACAAGCCAGTAGCTTATGTAATATAACCATAGAATTTTCTCAAGCTTTTAGTAAAGCTAAAAACGAACGTTCTTTAGTCGATTTTTCCGACCTTGAACATTTCACTTTGAAATTACTCGCTGAAGAAAATTCCACTGCTGAAAAACTGATACCTTCACCAATCGCCCAGACACTACAGGAAAAATATGTAGAAATCATGGTCGATGAATACCAAGATACAAACGGAGTTCAAGAAGCTATTTTAAATCTAATCGCTTCACGCACTAAACCAAATTTATTTTTTGTCGGCGATGTAAAACAAAGCATTTACAAATTCCGTTTAGCTGAGCCAGAATTATTCTTAGCTAAATATCATCAATATCCTCATGAAGAAGATTGTCTTCGCATTGATTTAGCCCAAAACTTCCGCAGTCGCAAGGAAATCCTTGACGGCGTCAATTTCATCTTTTCCCAAATCATGACTACAAAAGCTGGAGAATTATCTTATGGCAAAGATGAAGCCTTATACTGCGGTTTTGATTATCCTCAAAGTGAATTTTTGACTTTAAAATCACCGATTGAATTAACTTTATTGGATAAACAGCAAAAATTAACTTTAAATGAAAATGATGATAATGATAATGAAGACACTGTACAAGGCTTTCAAGCTGAAGCTAAATATATTGCTCTTCGCATAAAAGAATTAATGAATAAACATCCCCTTGTCTTTGATAAACATACAAAGACTTATCGCCCTATAAAATGGAAAGATATCGTTATCCTACTGCGTTCTGTTCAAGATAAAGCTAAGATATTAGCTGATGTACTTCGCGAAGATAATATTCCTGTATATGCCACTATTGAAACGGGATATTTCCAAGAAACAGAAGTTCGCATCATGCTTTCATTATTGCAAATAATCGACAATCCGCAACAAGATATACCACTGACTGCGATTTTGTACTCACCTATATTTAATTTCACCGTTGAAGATTTAGCTCATATCCGTCTTATCAATCCGCAATTAAATATGTATGAAACTTTATTATTCATGACATCTATTAATGAGCTACAAGAACAATTACTCCCTGTAGATAAAAAAGTATTTGCTAAATTGCAGATTAAAGTAAATGATTTTCTCACCAAATTGCATTATTGGCGAGATTATGCCCGCAGTCATAGCGTACCTGAATTGATTTGGCTATTGCTCAATGATACAGGATATTATGATTATGTAGGTGGCTTGCCTGAAGGCTCTGTACGCCAAGCGAATTTAAGAGCACTCTATGACCGAGCTTTCAATTATGAGCAGACTTCTTTCCGCGGTCTTTTTCGCTTCTTGCGTTTTATCCATAAAATGCAACATATGGGAAATGATTTAGCCGTAGCTAGAAATCTAAGTGATAGTGAAGATGTAGTACGTATCATGAGTATTCATAAGAGCAAAGGTCTTGAATTTCCAGTAGTAATTCTTGCTGATATCGGCAAACAATTCAATCTCAAAGATGTTCAAGAAAGTGTTCTCTTTCATAAAAAACTCGGCTTAGGTCTTTATGTAAATGATGTCAAACATCACTATCGCTATCAAAATTTATCTCGCCAAGCTATCATTCAGCAAATCGTCAAGGAGTATAAAGCTGAAGAAATGCGTATATTATACGTAGCTATGACTAGAGCTCGTGAAAAGCTCATACTCACAGGTACTGTTCGCAATATGGAAAAATTTGCTCAATATGCTTGTTCTCAATTGCAAACGACGACAAAAACGCTACCTGATTATTTCATCATGCAGGCAAAATCGTATTTAGATTGGCTAGCTCCTGCTATCGCTCGCCATAAAGATGGCTTAGTCTTACGTCAATCAGCTACAAATGAAAATGCTGTTTTATTAGATGATCATTCACAGTGGCAAATTTCCCTAATCAACTCATTAGATATCACAGATAAAACTACAATTTCCACTGTAAATGAAGATATCATCAATAAAGTAAAAAAATTACAGCCATTGCCAGCTACAAAGCAAAAAGACAATATTGATAAATTATTGAATTGGTCTTATCCTCATCAAGAGGCATTATCCATTCCAGCAAAATTATCCGTTACTGAAATCAAACAGCAATTTGCTTCAACCGATTATGCTCCTCAAGATGATAATGCTCAAACGCTATTTGCGGAAACCAGTTTTAAACGACCACAATTTTTGCAAAAACAAACGAAAATGACTGCTACAGAATACGGTAGTTTAATGCATACAGTGATGCAACATTTAGATTTCCACGGCGATTTATCCGATAAAGGCATATTAGCCCAACTTCAAAATTTAGCTGATAAAGAAATAATCGACAAACAGCATATAAATAAAATCTACCGTAAAAATATCCGTGAATTTTTATTTTCACCGCTAGGCATGCGCATTCAAAAAGCAAAATCACTACAAAGAGAACTGGCTTTTAACCGCATGATTAATGCTAAAGTCTATTATCCTCAAGCTGAAGATAATGATACTATCTTTATCCAAGGTATTATCGACTTATTAGTCGAAGAAGATGATGGCTTGATTTTATTGGACTATAAAACAGATAATTGCACGCAAGCAGAAGCTAAAGCAAAATATGCCATGCAAATAAAGCTTTATGCTCAAGCCGCCAGTGAAATCATGCGAAAACCGATTAAAGAAAAATATCTCTATCTTTTTCATGATGCTAGCTTGATAAAGATGTAGCTTTAGTTATACAATTAACTAAATCGAATAACTATAAACGTATAAAAGGAGATTTTTAATGTATAAATTAATAGCCCTTGATATGGACGGCACTTTATTTAATTCTGACAAACAAATCACTGATAGAACAAAAGAAACTTTAGCTCAAGCTAGAGCTTTAGGTGTAAAAATTGTCCTCGCTTCTGGTAGACCACTTGCTGGACTTCAACCACCACTTAAAGAATTAGATTTAATTCATGAAGGCGAATATGTTTTAAGCTTCAATGGTGCTTTAATCGTTGATGCAAAAACTGGTGAAGCAGTATCTAAATGTATTTTAAAAGGCTCAGATTATAAAAAATTATTTAAATTGGCTCAAGAATTAGGCGTACATTGCCAAGCTTTCTCTCCTAGTCGTGGCTTAATCACTAACGAAACTAGCCAATATACAGAACATGAAGCTAGTATTAATCAAATTGATATCAATATCATCAATCCTTTAACAGATATTGCAGATGAAGAAGATATCATCAAAGTTATGTTCATTGATCCACCAGAAATTTTAGATGAAGCTATCGCAAAACTTCCTGCATGGATTAAAGAAGATTTCAATGTATTTAAAAGCGCTCCTTTCTTTTTAGAAATCACTCATAAAGATGTAGATAAAGGTGCTGGATTATTACATCTTGCTGATTATTTAAATATCAAGCAATCCGAAACTATGGCATGTGGCGACCAAGGTAATGATTACACTATGATTAAAGCTGCCGGTCTTGGCGTTGCTATGGAAAATGGCATTGATAAAGTAAAAGCTATCGCCGATTATGTAACTGATACAAACGATAATGATGGTGTAGCTAAAGCCATTGAAAAATTTGTTTTAAATAAATAAAATAACTCAAAATAAATAACCCTCAACAGTTATCAATAAAACAACTATTGAGGGTTATTTTCTATTAATCATTAAATTATAAATTCATAATTATGCTCTACTTGTTAAAATATCATCATGGGCTCTAGCATATTCCACAATTTGTATAAAGCGCAATCCACCGATGGAATCACGGCTAACTGTAATCCATGTTAAATACATTGGTGTATCAGTCCAACGGAATTTATCCTTTTTCGTATAATAAGATTCATCACCAAAACAAATAGAAGTCTGTTCTATATTCAACTTACATTGAGTGATTGTATAATAATTAAATTCTGAAGACATTGGCACATTATTTATTTTCTTTTCCTGATAA
This sequence comes from Megamonas rupellensis DSM 19944, assembly GCF_000378365.1. Classification (NCBI taxonomy): domain Bacteria; kingdom Bacillati; phylum Bacillota; class Negativicutes; order Selenomonadales; family Selenomonadaceae; genus Megamonas; species Megamonas funiformis. Next base: position 13,490 of record NZ_KB899603.1, read on the forward strand.
ATAATGATATTCTTATTGATAGAACCGTCTTCATTTCTTGCATATTTTATGCTATTTGTATCGAAGGCATAATTATAATCTTCTGCAGGTCCAATATCAAAAGCTTGCCAATTATATGTTTGTATATTCTTTTCTTCACTTTGAGCAAAAGCTACACAAGTATTTACAATTAATAACATCATCAATAAATAAATTACTTTTATTGTTTTATTCATTAAAAATCACAACCTTTTATTTAAATTTATTAACTTAGAAAAGAGGTATTTTATGGCACCAAAATCAACTTGGGAAACTTTTACCTTTGTATCTGGCATTGGTTTCCACTTTGTAATCACTATTGGCGTTTGTATTTTCTTGGGGCAAAAAGCTGATATCTACTTTGACTCTACACCTATTTTCACTTTAATTGGCATCATCTTAGGTGTAATCACCGCTGTTTACACTGCTTACAGAAAAATCAAAGATGTCAATAAATCTTAAGGAGTATCTATGATTAAATATATCGTTAAAGCAGATATCAAAGAACAATTAGCTAAAGATTACTTAAAACGCCATGAAAATATATCTTCTACATTATGGAAAAAAATCAAACGACAAGATGAATTTTTCGTAAATGGTCAAAAAGTTCGCGCTACACAGGCAATAGTAAAACCAAATGACATCATTGAATACAATCTTCCTGTAACTTCCAAAGTAGAAGCTATACAAATACCCTTAAATATTGTCTTTGAAGATGATTATTTCTTAATCGTAGATAAAATAGCTGGTATGCTCACTCACCCATTGACATTTGAAAATACTCATACTCTAGCTAATGGCGTGATGTATCATTTTGCTAAAACTAATCAAAATGTAGGCTGTCATCCACTTTATCGCCTTGATAGAAATACTTCTGGCCTCGTCGTTTTTGCTAAAATGCCACAATTACAACATCAATTAGCCAATAACCACCAAAAATTTCAAAGATATTACTATGCATTAGTTCATGGAAAACTCTCACAAAAACAAGGGCAGATAAATGCACCTATTGGTAGAAAAAAAGATAGTATCATTCTGCATGAAGTCAATGATGAAGGCAAACATGCCATCACCAATTATCGCGTAATCAAAGAATTTGAAAATTATTCTTTAATTGAACTATGGCTAGAAACAGGGCGAACACATCAAATACGTGTGCATATGTCTTATCTTGGTCATCCATTATTAGGAGATGACCTCTATGGTGGCAAATTAGACTTAATCGCTCACCATGCTCTTCATGCTTATAAATTAAAATTCCCTCACCCTTTTACCCATGAAAAAATTTGTATCTCAAGTCCTATGCCAGATGATATGGCAAAATTAATCATAGATTAGGAATTTGCCAATTTATAGGTTTTTCCCCCACAGCTTCTAAAAAAGCATTTACCTTAGAAAATGGTCTACTGCCGAAAAATCCATTAAATGCAGATAATGGACTTGGATGTGCAGACTCTACGATGAAATGTTTCGGATTAGTAATCATTTTTTTCTTTTTGCGAGCAGGTGCTCCCCATAAGACAAAAGCTATAGGTTTTTCACGTTCATTTAAGATTTCAATAATTCTATCTGTGAATTTTTCCCAACCCATATTGCGATGAGAATTCGCTTGATGTGCTCTCACTGTAAGTACAGTGTTTAGTAATAATACACCTTGCTGTGTCCATGGTTTTAAACAACCATTATTTGGTATTTCACAGCCTAAATCTTCTTTTAACTCTTTGAAAATATTCACAAGTGAAGGTGGAGCTTTTACTCCAGGTTTTACAGAAAAACTAAGTCCATGTGCCTGACCATCACCATGATAAGGGTCTTGACCTAAAATCACGACTTTTGTATCATGATAACTTGTGTAATGGAGAGCATTGAAAATATCATACATGTCTGGAAATATCTGTCTTGTTTTATACTCATCTACTAAAAATTTACGAAGTTCTAAATAATATGGTTTCTTCAATTCTGGATTTAAAAATTCAGCCCAATCATTATGAAAAATCTCCATAAATTACACCTCTTTCTCATTTAAATATCATTATTTTTATTATACCAAAATATTAACAATAGGAAAAACAACGGAGGTATGCAATGAGCAATCATTTAAAAGGTATTTTAATGGTATTATCTTCTACTGCGATGTGGGGTCTTGTAGGAATTTTAGTTCAATATTTGATAAGTAGTGAATATTTCACACCTGAATGGCTTGTTAATACACGCTTACTTGCCAGCGGTATAATTCTTCTAGTTATTACTTATCTTTTCTATGAACGAAATATATTTAAAGTATTAAAAAAAGATTTCGTATCTTTATTATTATTAGGTGTAATTGGGCTTTTAGGTTCACAATATGGCTTTTACCAAATGCGAGCGTAAAGCCCCTAAATTTATTTATGGGGATATAAGCTCGCTAAAAAACAATGATTCGATATCATTGTTTTTTATTGTATTATATTTTTAATAGTTATATAATACTTTTATGAAATATAAATCAAATAATAATATAGTATATTCTTGTAAATATCATGTAGTATTTTGTCCTAAATATCGTAGAAAAGTGTTGAACAATGGTGTTGATGAACGATTAAAGGAGTTGATTAATAATATTTGTCAGGAGCTTCAC
>NZ_KB899604.1:0-15639 GCF_000378365.1 Megamonas rupellensis DSM 19944
CCTGTAAATATTTCTGGTAAATATTTTAAAATTATTCCTTATGGTGTAGATAAAGAAACTGAACGCATTGATTATGATGAATTAGAAAGATTAGCAAAAGAACATCAACCAAAATTAATCGTTGGTGGAGCTAGTGCTTATTCTAGAATTATCGATTTTGAACGCATGGCACAGATTGCAAAATCTGTAGGCGCATATTTCATGGTAGATATGGCACATATTGCAGGTTTAGTAGCAGCAGGACTTCATCCAAGCCCAGTGCCATATGCAGATGTAGTAACAACAACTACACATAAAACACTTAGAGGACCTCGTGGTGGTTTAATCCTCTGTCGTGATGCAGAATTTGGCAAACAATTCAATAAAGCAATTTTCCCTGGTATTCAAGGTGGTCCATTGATGCACGTAGTGGCAGCAAAAGCAGTAACATTTAAAGAAGCGCTAAGTGATGAATTTAAAGTTTATCAACAACAAGTTTTAGATAATGCAAAAGCCCTATCAGATGAACTTGTGAAAAAAGGATTTAGAATTGTATCAGGTGGTACAGATAATCATTTAATGCTGGTAGATTTGCGCTCTAAAAATATCACAGGTAAAGAAGCACAATTCTTATTAGATGAAATAGGTATTACAGCAAATAGAAACACAATTCCATTTGAACCACTAAGCCCATTTGTAACAAGTGGTATTCGCCTAGGAACACCAGCACTTACAACTAGAGGATTAAAAGAAGAAGATATCCGTGAGGTAGCAGATATCATTGCTGATGTTATCGAAAATCGTGAAGATAGCGCTGTTATTGAAGCAGCAAAAGCAAAAGTTCAAGCTATTTGTAAGAAATTCCCATTATATGAAGCTTAAAATATCGGTTTATCAGTTGGACAATTAAGTATATAAAAACATCAAATTTTAGTGTCGGTAATAATTACAAGGAGGGAATGTATATGGATTTATTAAAAACACCATTATATGAAGAACATCTTAAATGTCATGGTAAAATGGTGGAATTTGCAGGGTATAGTTTGCCTGTCCAATATGCTACAGGAGTAATTAAAGAACATTTAGCAGTGCGTACAGCTTGTGGCTTATTTGATGTATCACATATGGGTGAAATAATTTGTGAAGGTGAAGATGCTCTAGCAAATATAAATATGTTATTATCCAATGATTATACAGATTTAGATATTAATCATGCTCGCTATAGTCCAATGTGCAACGAACAAGGTGGCGTAGTTGATGATTTGATCGTATATAAACAGCATGAACATAAATATTTTATTGTAGTCAATGCTGCTAATAAAGATAAAGATTTTGCATGGATGAAAGCACATGCTTTTGGTGATGTAAAATTTAGTGATGTTTCAGCAGATTATGCTCAGTTAGCATTACAAGGTCCAAAAAGTGAACATATTTTAGCTCAAGTTACTGATGAAAAAAATATTCCACAAAAATATTACACTTGTATTTTTGACGCTAAGATTGATGATATTGATTGCATTATTTCTCGCACAGGATATACAGGCGAAGATGGTTTTGAAATCTATGTAGCTAGTAAATATGCTCCAGCTATTTGGAATTTATTATTAGAAAATGGCAAAGAAGATGGCTTAATCCCTTGTGGTTTAGGTGCAAGAGATACTTTGCGTTTAGAAGCTGCAATGCCACTTTATGGTCATGAAATGAATGATGAAATTTCTCCAAAAGAAGCAGGCTTAGGCATTTTTGTGAAAATGGATAAACCAGACTTTATCGGTAAGAGTGCATTAGAACAAAAAGGTGCACCAACTAGACGTCGTGTAGGCTTGAAAGTTACAGGAAAAGGAATTATTAGAGAAGCACAAGATGTTTATATTGATGGAGAAAAAATCGGTGTTACTACATCAGGTACACATTGTCCATATTTAAAACAAGCAGTGGCTTTAGCTATTGTAGATGTAGCACATAAAGATGTAGGTACAAAAGTACAAGTTGATGTACGTGGTCGTATGGTTGAAGCGGAAATCGTTAAATTACCATTTTATAAAAGAAGTAAATAAAGAAAAATAAATTTATAAATTTTTAGGAGGAATAAATTATGAACTTTCCAGAAGAATTATTATATGTAAAATCTCATGAATGGGTACAAAAACAAGAAGATGGAACTTATTTAATCGGTATTACAGATTATGCTCAAGATGCACTCGGTGATTTAGTTTTTGTTAATTTACCAGAAGAAGGCGATGAAGTAGTTAAAGGTGAAACTTTTGCTGATGTAGAGTCTGTAAAAGCTGTATCTGATGTATTTTCTCCTGTTAGTGCTACTATTGAAGCTGTTAATGAAGAATTAGCTGATGACCCAGCACTTATTAATAGTGATCCTTATGGTGCATGGTTTATCAAAGTTAGCAATTTAACTGATCATGAAGATTTATTAAGTGCCAAAGAATATGAAAAATATGTACAAACTCTCGATTAAATAATTATTGAGGTGATTTTATGGGAACATATGTAGTCAATAGTAAAAAAGAACAGCAGGAATTATTAACTAGATGTGGTCTTAATTCTTTCGTGGATTTATATAAAGATATTCCCGAAGAAGTGTTATTAAAAGATGGTTTAAATTTACCAAAAGGCTTAGCTGAACTTGAAGTTAAAAGAAAATTTGAAGATTTAGCTGATAAAAATAAAGTTTATAAATATATATTCCGCGGAGCTGGTGCGTATAATCATTACATTCCATCGGTGGTAAAAGCTATTGCAAGTAAAGAAGAATTTGTAACAGCATATACACCATATCAGGCGGAAATAAGTCAGGGAATATTACAGGCTATATTTGAATTTCAGACTATGATTTGTGAATTAACTGGTATGCAAATAGCAAATGCTTCTGTTTATGATGGAGCAACGGCAGCAGCAGAAGCAACAGCTATGTGTTATGAACGCAAAAAAGCTAATACTGTTTATGTATCAGCAACTACTAATCCGCAAGTGATAGAAGTTATTAAAACGTATAGTTTTGGTCATGATATAAAAGTTGAATTAGTGCCAGAAAAAAATGGCGTTACTGATATCGAAGCATTAAAAACAATGATAGATAATGAAGCTAGTTGTTTTTATGTGCAACAACCAAATTATCTTGGTAATATTGAAGACCTTGTAGCACTTGGTGAAGTAGTGCATAAGGTAAAAGCAAAATATATTGTAGGAGCTAATCCAATAGCTTTGGCAGTATTGCAAACTCCAGCACAAGCAGGTGCTGATATTGTAGTAGGAGAAGCTCAACCACTTGGTTTACCACTTGGTTTTGGCGGCCCATATTTAGGATTTATGGCGACTACTGATAAAATGATGCGCAAATTGCCAGGCAGATTAGTTGGTCAAACTGTTGATGTTGATGGAAAAAGAGCTTTCGTACTTACATTGCAGGCAAGAGAACAACATATTCGCAGAGAAAAAGCTAGTTCTAATATCTGTTCTAATCAGCAGTGGTGTGCATTAGTAGCTTCAATTTATCTTGCAACTATGGGTGCTAAAGGTTTAGTTGAAGTTGCAGAACAATCAGTAGCTAAAGCTCATTATTTAGCAGAAGAATTATCAAAAGCAGGTTTGACTTTAAAATATCAGCAACCATATTTCCATGAATTTGTTACTGTTTCTGCTAAAAATACACAAGATATTATGGATAAATTAGCTCAAAATAATATTTTAGGTGGATTGCCACTAAATGAACGAGAAATATTATGGTGTGCTACAGAAATGAATACTAAAGAAGAAATTGATAAATTAGTTGAATTAGTAAAGGTGGTGTAGATATGAATTTAATTTTTGAACAAAGTACACAAAATCATCAATGTAGTATTTTACCGCCTTGTGATGTTCCCAAAGTAGAATTGCCTATAAAACGTCAAGAGAGTTTGAATTTACCAGAGCTATCTGAAAATGAAATCAGTCGTCATTATACGCAATTAGCAGAAAATGTGCATGGTGTAAATAATGGTTTTTATCCTTTAGGTTCTTGCACTATGAAATACAATCCTAAAATTGATGAAGAAGTAGCAAGTTTCAAAGGTTTTACTAATATTCACCCATTGCAAGATACAAAGACTGTACAAGGCGCATTAGAAGCAATTTCTTTGGCTAATGATTATTTATGTGAAATAACTGGTATGGATAAAATGACTTTCCAACCAGCAGCTGGCGCGCATGGTGAATTTTCCGGATTATTATTAATCAAAGCGTATCATAAGAGCAGAAATGATGAAAAACGTTATAAAATAATTGTTCCTGATTCTGCACATGGCACAAATCCAGCAAGTGCTTCTATGGTAAATTATGATGTTATTTCTGTTCCATCATCTAGTGATGGTTGTGTTGATATAGAAGCATTGAAAGCTGTATTGGCTAAAGAAGGCGAAAATATCGCAGGTTTGATGTTAACTAATCCAAATACAGTTGGTATTTTTGATAAAAATATCTTAGAAATTACCAAATTGATACATGATGTAGGCGGATTATGTTATTATGATGGGGCAAATTTAAATGCTGTAATGGGTTGGGCTCGTCCAGGTGATATGGGCTTTGATGTAGTACATCTTAATTTGCATAAAACATTTGCAACTCCACATGGTGGCGGTGGCCCAGGAAGTGGCCCTATTGGTTGTAAAGCATTTTTACAAGAATTTTTACCAGGATATCAAGTAGTGCAAAAAGATGATTATTTTGATTTAGTGCGCTATGAAAAATCATATGGTATGGTAAAAGAATTTTATGGTCATTTCCTCGTAGTATTGAAAGCATTAGCTTATATTATGACTTTAGGCAAAGAAGGCATCAGTGAAGCTTCGGCAAATGCTGTACTCAATGCTAATTATATGAAACAAGAACTTTCAGATACTTTTAATATGGCTTATGATGGCATTTGTATGCACGAATTTGTAATGAGCTTAGAACAATTGAAACATGATTATAATGTATCTGCTTTAGATGTAGCAAAAGCTATGTTAGATTATGGAATTCATCCACCAACAATGTACTTCCCATTAATTGTGCATGAAGCATTGATGGTAGAACCTACAGAAACAGAAGGCAAGGCACAGATGGACGAAGCGATTAAAATTTATAAAGAAATTTATAAAACTGCGATAGAAAATCCAGATATTATGCATGAAATGCCACTTAATACTGTAGTGCGTCGTTTAGATGAAGTTTTAGCTGCAAGAAAACCAATATTACGCTATCAGGCAGAGTGATTAATTATGATAAATAGTATAAAAATTGTAAGAGGTGATGGCTTTAATCCCTATTATAATTTAGCTCAAGAAGAATATTTGACTACTACTGTAAATAAAGGTGAATTGATAATTTATCTATGGCAAAATAAGCACACCATTGTGATTGGCAGAAATCAAAATGCTTGGCAAGAATGTCATGTAGAAAAGTTTATTCAAGATGGTGGAAAAATAGCTCGCCGTTTATCTGGTGGCGGTGCTGTCTATCATGATTTGGGAAATTTGAATTTCACTTTTTGTGTGAGAAAAGAAGATTATGATATAGATAGACAATTATCCGTAATTTTGACGGCTGTACAAGCTTTAGGAATTAAAGCAGAAAAAACAGGTCGCAATGATATAACTATTGAGCAAAAGAAGTTTTCTGGAAATGCTTTTTATAAACAAGGAGATTTTTGTTATCATCATGGGACTTTATTACTATCGGTAGATAGTGAACAAATGCTGAAATTCTTAAATGTAGATAAAGCTAAATTACAATCAAAAGGCGTGGATTCTGTAAAATCACGTGTAACAAATTTAAAAGAATATAATGCTGATATTACAGTAGAGTCAATGTGTAAGCAGATAAAAATATCCGCAGAGAAAATTTATAATTGCTTAGCTGTGGATTATGTGATTAATTCTGTTGATAAATTAAAGATAAATGAATTAATGCAAAAATTTAGCGACTGGGATTGGATTTTTGGACGGAAAATACAATTTACAAATCATTTGCAAAGACGTTTCTCATGGGGAAATGTGGAATTTTATATTTATGTAGATAAAGGTAGAGTCAAGGATATAGAGATATATTCTGACGCTATGGAGCAAAAATTTATTTTATCATTGAAAGAAGCATTAAAAGATTGTTTGTATATAAAAAGAAATATAATTGAGCGGATAGAAAATTTAACTGAAGATAAAATTATGAGTAAAGATTTAATAACTTTAATTCAAGATGATTTGTAAATTATAAAGGTGTGGTGATTTATGGAAAATTTTGATTTAGCAATAATTGGGGCAGGTCCAGCAGGATATGAAGCAGCAGTTTTTGCTGCTAAACAAGGATTGAAAACAGCTCTAATTGAAAAATCAGAGCTTGGTGGAACTTGTTTGAATAATGGTTGTATACCCACAAAAACATTATTGCATACGGCTGATTTATATCGTGAGATGACTAATCAAGCGGACATAATAGGATTAGATTATCAAGCATTATCCTTTGATATGAAAAAAATGCAATTGCATAAGCAAGATGTGATACAAAAACTTCGTGAAGGCATAGCTAAATTGATGAAAATGCATAAAGTAACGATAATCAAAGGCTGTGCTAAGATTGTTGGCGAACATGAGATAGCAATTCAAAGTGATGAAAAAGTAGAAAATATTGAAGCTAAAAATATTTTAATCGCCACGGGTTCAGTGCCAGCTATGCCTCCAATAAAAGGTGCTGAATTGACTATAAATAGCGATGAATTATTAAATGATGAAAATGTATATGAGCAAATAGCTATTATTGGCGGTGGCGTTATTGGTATTGAATTTGCTTTTTTATATGCTTCCTTAGGAAAAAGAGTCATTATTTTAGAAGCATTAGATAGAATTTTAGCTAATATGGATAAAGAATTTGCACAAAGCTTAAAAATGTTATTGAGTAAACGCAATGTGGAAATTCAAACAAAAGCATTAGTCCAAGAAATAAGCTATAACGAAGGAACAAAGAAATATAATTGTAAGTATCTACAAAAAGATGCAGAATATATCATATCAGCAGATAAAGTATTGATGGCTGTAGGTAGAAGAGCATATACTCAAAATCTTTTTGCTGATAATCTATCAATAGAAACTGATAGAGGTAAGATAAAAGTAAATGAAAATTACCAAACAAATATAGAAAATATCTATGCTAGTGGAGATGTTATTGGTGGTATACAATTAGCTCATGTTGCTACAGCAGAAGCAATAAATGCAGTTTGTCATATGTTAGGCAGAGCGCCAATTTATAATATGAAATTAATACCTAGTTGTATTTATACTAATCCAGAAATAGCCTCTGTAGGTATGACTCTTGATGAAGCGAAAGCTCAAGGAATTAATGTAAAAACCATAAAATATCCTATGGGTGCTAATGGTAAAACTGTATTATCCTTACAAGAGAGAGGTTTTATAAAAATAATAGTGGATAAAAAAACTGATTGTATTTTGGGAGCACAAATGATGTGTGCTCATGCTACAGATATGATTAGTCAATTTACACAAGCTATTCAACAAGAATTAACGCTAGTAGACCTACAGAAAATAATATTCCCACACCCAACATTTAATGAAGCTATTGGTAAAGCTGTAGAATAATAAAAAAGCTGATGTAATTTAATTTACATCAGCTTTTTTCTTTATAAATTATCTAAGAAATTTTTTATGCGAGCAAGAGCACCGCTTATATTATCTACAGAAGTAGCATAAGAAGCTCTAATAAATCCTTTACCACATTCACCAAAAGCAGTGCCAGGAACTACTGCTACATGTTGACGGAGAAGTAATTGTTCAGCGAATTCTTCAGAAGAAAGACCAGTGCTAGAAATATCAGGGAAAATATAAAATGCTCCTTTAGGTTCAAAGCATTTTAATCCCATGCTAGTAAAGCCTTCATAGATTAAACGACGACGGCGGTCATATTCAGCTACCATTTTTTTCATATGCTTTTGACCATTGCGAATTGCTTCAAGTCCAGCTATTTGAGCTGTTATTGGTGCGCAAATCATAGTGTATTGATGAATTTTATTCATAGCATCAATTACAGGTTTTGGTGCTAAGGCATAACCAAGGCGCCAGCCTGTCATAGCATATGCTTTAGAAAAACCGTTTAAAATGATACTGCGTTCTTTCATATCAGGTAAAGCAGAAAAACAAATATGTTTACGTTCGCCATAAGTCAAATCGCCATAAATTTCATCGGATATGACAATTAAATTATGCTTTTGGGCAAAATTAGCAATAGCGAGTAATTCATCATATTCTAAAATTGTTCCTGTTGGATTGTTAGGATAGCCGATTAATAATGCTTTTGTCTTTGGCGTAATATGTTTTTCTAAATCTTCAGGAGTTACTTTGAATTCATTTTCTGATTTAGTAGGTACAGCAATAGCTTTGGCACCAACTAAAGTAGCACAAGCTGCATAAGATACATAGCATGGCTCGGGAATTAAAATTTCATCATTAGGATTTAAGATAGCACGCATAGCAAGGTCAACAGCTTCACTAACGCCAACAGTGATGAGTACTTCATCATTAGGATTGTATTTTACTTGAAAATCTCTTTCGTACATATGTGTAATGGCATGACGTAATTCATAAAGACCTTTATTGCTAGTATATGCAGTATATCCACGTTCTAAGCCATAGATACAGCTTTCGCGGATAGTCCAAGGTGTTACAAAATCAGGTTCACCAATACCAAGACTGATGACATCTTCCATAGTGGAAGCAATATCAAAAAAACGGCGAATACCGGATTGTTTTGTATGTTGTACAGTAGTTGCTAAATTTTTATTCCAATCAATCATGGTGATACCACCAATCTATGGTCAGTTTCTTTATCATCAATGATAATACCATCTTTTTTATAAGGTTTGAGCATAAAATGACTGCGTGTAGAAGTAACGCCTTCGATTGTAGAAAGACGACGAGCGACAAAGTCAGCTACATTTTTTAAAGATTTACCTTCAATGATAACTAATAAATCAAAGCTACCAGACATTAGATAAACAGTTTTTACTTCATCAAAACGATAAATTCTTTCGGCGATAGCATCAAAACCAAATTCACGCTGTGGAGTAACATTGACTTCAATCATAGCAGAAACGCTATCATCTCCGTATTTTTCCCAGTCAATCATAGTGTTGTAGCCAAGAATAATTTTTTCTTTTTCTAGCTTTTTCATTTGTTCTTCTATTTCATATTCAGAACGACCAAGCATCGTAGCAAGTTCTTTGATTGAACGACGTCCATCATGTTCTAGTAATTCTAATAGTTCACGCATAAAATCACTTCCTTAGTAAGTTTAATGAATAGTAATTTAGTAATCTTTATTTTAGCGAAAAAACAAAGACCCTCGTCCAATAAAGGACGAGGGTCTTCTCCCGTGGTACCACCTTAGTTAGCAAATAGCTCACTTAATGCCGATATCGCTGGCATAGCGCCTAGTTTTGCTAGGTGCTCACGGGTAGCTTTCTAATTTTATCGCTTGATAGCTCGCACCAACCGCTATTTCTCTGAAAGTCAACAAAATTATACTTTTCCGCTCATTGCATTTTATATATGTGTAATAATGTTAACATAAAATTAGAATAAAAATCAAGTGTTAGATGAATAAATGTAAAATTAAATATACAATAGCAGATAAAATTGCAGTACATGGAATTGTCATAAGCCAAGCGACAAGCATTTGACGAGCAACGTCCCAATGTACAGCTTTAATACGTTGGGCAGCACCTACACCCATGATAGAACCAGAAACTACATGCGTAGTAGATACTGGTAAATGTAGAAGTGTAGCGCCAAAGATTACTACAGCTGAGTTTAAATCAGCAGAAAATCCATGAACAGGTTGCATGCGGAAGATTTTCCCGCCAACAGTTCTGATGATTTTCCAACCACCAAAAGAAGTACCGAGAGCCATAGCAAAAGCACATGATATTTTTACAAAAGTAGGTACTTCTAAAGCACCGATATAGCCACCGCTTAAAAGAGCAAGTGTGATAATCCCCATGGATTTTTGTGCGTCGTTAGAACCATGAGCAAATGCCATTAAAGCAGCAGAAATTACTTGGAGACGATTGCAATTATCATTGACAGTAGCTGGTCTCATGGAATGACAGATAGCAAAAATAATATGTAGTATAATCCAACCAATTGCCATAGCAGCAAGAGGAGAAAGTACTAAAGATAAAAATATTTTTAAAATACCATAGCCATTTAATCCCATAAAGCCAACGGAGATGATTACAGCGCCAATGATACCACCAACTAAAGCATGAGAAGAACTACTTGGCATACCAAACCACCATGTTATTAAATTCCAAATAATGGCACCAGCTAAAGCAGCGATAATGATGACTTCATTTACCATAGAAGCAGATTGAACTATATCGCCACCGATGGTTTTGGCAACGCCTGTACTAATCATGGCACCAGCAAAATTTAAAATAGCAGACATAATGATAGCTACTGCTGGAGATACTGCACGAGTTGATACGCATGTAGCGATTGCATTTGCTGTATCGTGGAAACCATTTACAAAGTCGAAAATAAGAGCTAAGGCAATAACAATAAAAATTAAGATAGAAGCTTGCTCAAGCATACTTCATAACAACTCCTTTTAATGTGTCAGAAATATGTTTTGTCTGATCAAGTGTATCTTCAAGGCATTGAAGAATATCTTTCCATTTTACAAGCGTAATAGGGTCTTTTTCAGTTTTGAATAATGAAGACATTTCACTGCGATAGAGTGTATCTCCTTGACTTTCATAAGTTAAAATGCGATTAGTGCATTCAAGAATTTCATTATGATTTTTACGAATATCTTTTAATAATGCTGTAGCTTTTACTAATTCTTCTGTAGCTTGAATTAAAAGTTTAGACAATTTTGCAGGGCCGTCTGTTTTTGGTTGACCTGCTTCATACATGATAACTCGTTCAAGACTACCATGAATATTATCAACACCATCATCTAAACCATAAGAAAGAGCGAAAATATCTTCACGGTCAATTGGAGTGATGAATACTTGATTTAACTTTTGTACAGTTTCTGCTGTAACTAAATCAGCTTGTTTTTCAACAGTTTTTATTTCTTCCATTTTGGTTTGAGCTGTATCGTAATTAATCATTACATCATACATTATTTTGGAACCTTGGTTAAAATATTTAGCATGTTGATTGAGCATATCAAAAAATTCATAGTGTTTGTTTCCGATATCAAACATAAAATAATCCTCCTGAAGTTTTTTATTGGAATTTTCATACTGAAAATAAGTATAAAAGCCTAATAAGAAGAATAAATATATTTTTGGTAAAATCTAAGTAAAATTGAAGGATTTATTATTTTAGTGAAAATTTATATATTAATGGATATGAAAATAAATCTATAAACAATAGCTTTTCTTGTTCATAATAATAGACATCATAGGTTTTCTAATGTACAATAGAAGTGAGTTTTTTTCTTAATTTACAGGAGGAATAAAATTGTCAGTTAGAAGATTGTATGTTGAAAAACGCCAAGGTTTTGATATTCCAGCTCAGAAACTCTTTGCTGATTTAAAAGAGTTATTTGCAATTGAAGGAATAGAACAAGTAAGAGTTATCCGTAGATATGATATTGAAGGATTAACTGATGCAGAATATGCACAGACAAAACCAGTTGTATTTTATGAACCACCAGTAGATGTAATTTATGAAGAAGAATTACCAGAAATAGCAAATGCTCGTGTATTTGCAGTAGAAGCTCTTCCAGGTCAATTTGACCAGACTGCTGATTCAGCTGCACAGTGTGTACAGCTCGTTACACAGAAAGAACGTCCAGTTATCCGCAGTGCAAAAGTAATTGCTTTAATTGGTAATATTGATGATGAAATTTTTGCTAAAATAAAAAATTACTGCATTAATGCTGTAGAATCTAGAGAAGCTTCTTTTGAAAAACCTGAAACACTTGCAATGGTTATGGAAGAACCAGCTGATGTAAAAATACTTACAGGCTTTATTTCTATGAATGATAGCCAACTTATTGCTTTAAGAAATGAAATGGGCTTAGCAATGAGTGAAGAAGATTTGAAATTCTGTCAAGAATATTTTGCTAAAGAAGAAAAACGTGATCCTAGTATTACTGAAATTCGCGTTATTGATACTTATTGGTCTGACCATTGTCGTCATACTACATTTACAACAGCTATCGACAATGTTGATATTGAAGAAGGTAAATATAAAGAAACAATAAAAAATGCTTATCAGTTATATTTAAATGACCGTGAAGCATTAGGTAGAACTCATAAAGATGTTACTTTAATGGACATCGCTGTAATGGGTATGCGTAAACTTCGTGAAGAAGGCAAATTACAAGACCTAGACGTATCTGAAGAAATCAATGCTTGTAGTATTGTCGTAAAAGCCAATATTGATGGAAAGCAAGAAGATTGGCTTGTAATGTTTAAAAACGAAACTCACAATCATCCTACTGAAATTGAACCATTTGGTGGTGCGGCAACTTGCCTTGGTGGTGCTATCCGTGATCCACTTTCTGGTCGTTCTTATGTATATCAAGCTATGCGTGTAACAGGTAGTGCTGATCCTCGTCGTAGTCTTGAAGAAACAATTAAAGGTAAATTACCACAGCGTAAAATTACTCGTGGTGCAGCACATGGTTATAGTTCTTATGGTAACCAGATTGGTTTGGCAACAGGACAGGTTCATGAAATTTATCATGAAGGTTATGCAGCAAAACGTCTTGAAATCGGTGCAGTAGTAGCTGCAGCTCCAAAAGAAAATGTACTTCGTTTTGAACCACAACCAGGTGATGTAGTTATTTTAGTCGGCGGACGTACTGGTCGTGATGGTATCGGCGGTGCAACAGGTTCTTCTAAAGAACATACTTTAGAATCTTTGACTCAGTGCGGTGCAGAAGTACAAAAAGGTAATCCTCCAACTGAACGTAAATTACAAAGATTATTTAGAAATCCAGAAGTTAGTCGCTTAATCAAACGTTGTAATGACTTTGGTGCAGGCGGTGTAGCTGTAGCTATTGGTGAATTAACAGATGGTCTTGTAATTGAACTTGATAAAGTTAAGAAAAAATATGATGGTCTTGATGGAACAGAACTTGCTATTTCTGAATCTCAGGAACGTATGGCAGTTGTTGTAGATGCTAAAGATGCAGATAAATTCATAGCTGAATCTGCAAAAGAAAATCTTGAAGCAACACTTGTGGCAACTGTAACTAAAGAACCTCGTCTTGTTATGAATTGGCGTGGTAATGATATCGTTAGCATTAAACGTTCTTTCCTTCAGACAAACGGTGTAAAACAGCATACTGATGCTGTAGTAAAAATGCCAGAAGGCAAAACATATTTTGAACAAGCAAAACAAGTAGAAGGCTCTGTAAAAGATGCTTGGCTTAATACTTTAAAAGATTTAAATGTATGCAGTCAGAAAGGTTTAAGTGAACAATTCGACTCTACAATCGGTGCTAATACAGTACTTATGCCATTTGGTGGTAAACGTCAAATGACACCAGCAGAAGGTATGGTAGCTACATTACCATTATTAGAAGGTTCTACAAATACAGCTACTGCTATGACATTTGGTTTCAATCCATATCTCATGAGCTGGAGCCCATTCCATGGTGCAGTATATTCTATCGTAGAAGCTATTACAAAAATCGTAGCTATCGGCGGTGATTATGCAAAAGTTCGCTTAACTCTCCAAGAATATTTTGAAAGCCTTGGTAAAGATAGCGAAAAATGGGGTAAACCATTTGCTGCACTTTTAGGTGCATTATGGGCACAGCATAAATTCGGTACAGCTGCTATTGGCGGTAAAGACTCCATGTCTGGTACATTCATGGATATGACAGTACCACCTTCTTTAATCGCTTTTGCTCTTGATATGGTAGAAGCAGATAAAGTTGTATCTCCTGAATTTAAACAAGCAGGACATAAAGTTATCATAGTTAAAGCAACTCGTGATGAATTCGAAATGCCAGTTATTGATACATTGACTGCTAACTTCAATAAAGTTTATGAATTAATTCATGCAGGTAAAGTTGCAAGTGCAAAAACTGTAGGCGTTGGCGGTATTGCTAGTGCAATCAGCAAAATGACACTTGGTGAACAACTCGGTTTTGCTTTTGCTGATGGCTTTGATACAAAAGAATTATTCGCTTGCGATTATGGTACAATCATTCTTGAATTAAATGAAGATGTAGATTTAAATGAATTTGTAGGTGCATATGAACTTGGTAGTGTAATTGCTGACAAAGCAATTATCTGTGGCGATGTAAAAATTTCCCTTGATGAAATTGAAACAGCATACACTCAGCCACTTGAACAGATTTTCCCAACTCATGTACGTAAATCTACTGGTGAAACAAAACAAAGTGAACTTTATACAGCAACTAGCATTGCTAAAGCTCCAACTTCTTTTGCTAAACCAAGAATTTTCATTCCAGTATTCCCAGGTACAAACTGTGAATATGATACTGCTAAAGCATTTAATCGTGCAGGTGGTCAAGCTGAAACTCTCGTTATTAAAAACTTGACTCCTTCCATGGTTGAAGAATCCGTTGAAGCTATTGTAAAAGGCATTGAAAAATCTCAGATTATCATGCTTCCAGGTGGTTTCAGTGGTGGGGACGAACCAGATGGTTCTGGTAAATTCATTGCTGCTATGTTTAGAAATCCACGTATTACAGAAGCTGTTCGCGATTTACTCAAAAACCGTGATGGTTTAATGCTCGGTATCTGCAATGGTTTCCAAGCTCTCATCAAATTAGGTCTTGTACCATTTGGTGATATTCAAGAATTAACACCAGAAAATCCAACACTCACATACAATGAAATTGGTCGTCACGTATCTTGCATGGTAGAAACAAAAGTTGTATCTAATCTCTCTCCATGGTTTAATAACGTAAAAGTAGGAGATATTCATACTATTGCTGTTTCTCATGGTGAAGGTCGCTTCTGTGCAAGTCCAGAAGTTTTAGCTCAATTAAAAGCTAATGGTCAGATTGCAACTCAATATGTAAATGCAAATGGCGATACTTCTATGGATATTGAAGTAAATCCAAATGGTTCTGTATGGGCTATCGAAGGTATCACAAGTCCAGATGGACGTATCTTAGGTAAAATGGGACACTCCGAACGTATTGGCAAATATGTAGCTAAAAATGTTCCAGGTGCAAAAGACCAAAAATTATTTGAAGCTGGCGTAGCTTACTTTAAATAAAAAATAATAGATATAAAAATAGACAGGGTATATATTACCTTGTCTATTTTTTTATAAATATTTAATTGTGAAATATAGCATAAATTAAAGTAGATAAAAATAAGAAAAAGACCTAGAATAAATTTTGATGTGCACCCAAAATATTGGACATATTAATTAAGCTACTAATTGAGACTTAGTTCTGTATTCTACAGGACTAAGTCCTTTTAGTTTTATCTTTATCCGTTTTGTATTATAATATTTTATATAAGATTTTAACTCTTTTATAAAATCTTCAACGGATTTGAATTTTTTTAAATAGAATAATTCGCTTTTTAGTAAACCAAAGAAATTTTCTATTACGGCATTATCTAAGCAATTGCCTTTTCGGCTCATGCTTTGGATAATGCCTTTTTCTTTT
>NZ_KB899605.1:0-15097 GCF_000378365.1 Megamonas rupellensis DSM 19944
CTCGATTAAATCGATGTGAAGCTCCTGACAAATATTATTAATCAACTCCTTTAATCGTTCATCAACACCATTGTTCAACACTTTTCTACGATATTTAGGACAAAATACTACATGATATTTACAAGAATATACTATATTATTATTTGATTTATATTTCATAAAAGTATTATATAACTATTAAAAATATAATACAATAAAAAACAATGATATCGAATCATTGTTTTTTAGCGAGCTTATATCCCCATAAATAAATTTAGGGGCTTTACGCTCGCATTTGGTAAGCGAAGCGATTTTTTTGAAAAAATTGCACATAAAAAAAGGAGTACAACAATTTGTACTCCTTTTGTTTTTATCTTTGTCAAAATTATTTAGACATAGCTTCTAATAATACTTTGTTTTCTTCTTGAGTCAAAGGATATTTAGAAATACCATTTTCTATAGGTTTTACATATGTGCAAGAATCTTGACGTCCAAAAATAGAAGAGAATATCACACCATTATTTTGATTATCAAGTAAAGCTACAGCATAACTCAAATCGCCACCCATATCAGCAAAAGCACAGAAACGATGTACTGCTACTTTTTGAATGGATTTTGTAAATAAAGATTTCATTTCTGCATAATCTGCATCAATTTTATTATTTTTTACTACAAGTTCATTCATCTGAGCAATATTATCAGCTATAATATCCTCTAAACTTTCACCTGTTGCACCATTTACCAATGAATTATAACGTTTTTTAGCTTTGCTTAATTTTACAAGCATCACTATTGATAAAATTATTAATAAAACTAATAAGACTACGATTACAGTTAAAATAATTGCTAAATTATCTTGAAATATCTGATTTAGCATTGAAAAATCCATAAATATTCCCTCCTAAATTCTGTTAAAAAAGAATTGATTATTCAATAAAGACTATCCTTTTTAACGTGCAACATTATAGCATTCATGTTTTTATTTGTAAAATCAAAACAGCATTTACTAAATGTTAAAATCCTTAATAATTCTCGATTTGTTCATCTGAGGACTTTCTTGTTTTTCCATCAATAATTCAACTAATCTAGCTAAATCATCATCATTATAAAATTCAATTTCTATGCGAGATTTCTTTTTACCTTGCTTTATATTTACATTCGTTCCCAATATTTGTTTTAAGCGCTCTTGCACATCATTTAAATACATCTTAGCTTCTTTTACTTGTTCAATCTGCTCGATGACATTATCCCCTGCTAAGACTTTTTTGACTAATGCTTCAGCCTTTCTAGCAGATAATTCTCTTTCAATTATTAAATTAGCTAATTTTACTTGAAGCTTTTCATCTTCTATCGCTAAAAGCGGTTTTGCCTGCCCCATATTGAGTTTATTATCTTGTAATAAGCACTGTACTTCTTTTGCTAAATTTAATAAGCGTACAAAATTCGCTATATGCGAACGACTTTTTCCCACTTTTTGCGCTACTTCTTCTTGTTTTAAATTAAATTTATGTAATAACAACTGATATGCATTTGCTTCTTCAATAACATTTAAATTACTACGTTGGAGATTTTCAATTAAAGCTATTTGTGCTACCTTATCATCATCATAATCTTTTAAAATAATTGGCACTTTATCTAATCCTGCCATTTTAGCTGCACGAAGACGTCTTTCTCCTGCAATCAATTCAAATTCATCATTATCATTTATACGCACAATTAGAGGCTCAATTATGCCATATTCTTTTATCGATTTTGCTAGTTGAGCTAATTGCTCCATATCAAACTCCTTTCTCGGTTGAAATGGGTTTGGTAAAATTTCATCAATATTTAAAAATTCCATGTATTTCTCCTTTAAAATATTATAATAATTATTTTAACTTATTACTTTTATAAATTCATTATAATTTAAAACTATAATCAATCATAAAAAATTAATTTAACTAATAACAGTATAATTATACTAAAATTTATGATAAAATTCTTTTCTAGATATAATTATAAACACAAAACATTAAGGGAGATTTTACCATGCCTAAATATAATGCTGCTTTAATGTCCATTGACCCTAGTGAAACTAGACGTTATGCTGGACTTAACAAAGCTCCTAATTTCAATAAAAAAACTATTTTAGAAGCATGTCGTGAAGTCTTATATATTTCCGAACCTAAAGGGATTTGGGAAGTATATGACTATGACGCTAAAAATGGCATTGTACTTGCAGATAAACCCTTTAAATTAGAAGGGAAAAAAGTAACTAAACATCTTTGTCGAGCTACAAAAGTTGCCATCATCGCTGTTACAATCGGCGAAACTGTTGAAGAAGAAATCTCCCGTCGTTTCAAAGATGGAGAATACACGCTAGCTGTTTTGATGGACGCTGCTGCAACTACAGCTGTTGAACATGTTGCTGATGGTATTGAACAAGCCATTGACCAAAAATTCAATATGCAAGGATTAGTTCGTCGTTGGCGATTTAGCCCAGGATATGGAGATTGGCCTATACAAGCACAACCTGAAATGCTCCGTTTAGCTAAAGCTCATGAAATAGGTATTAGCCTAACTTCATCATTAATGCTTACACCGCGAAAATCCGTTACTGCAATCATTGGACTTATACCTAAAACACAAGATGTCGAACCTGAAAAACAATCTTGTAAATATTGTCCAAACCCTAATTGCAATTTCCGCATAAAACCATTTGACCCTGAATTATTAAATAAAAATTCATGATGATAAACAAATACATTTTATCTTTTTTGCTCAATAAAAATTTCTAGGAGGTATCTTCTATGATACATATATTTGATGGTGCTACTGGCACTATGTTACAAAAATCTGTATTAAAACCAGGAATGTGCCCTGAATTATTAAATATCGAAGCTCCAGAAGCTATCCAAAATGTTCATCGTGCTTATGTAGAAGCAGGCTCTAATATTGTTGAAACAAATACATTTGGTGCTTCTCGCATCAAATTAAATGAATATAACTTAGGCGATAAAGTAGAAGCAATAAATATCGCTGCTGTAAAAAATGCCAAAATCGCCACTGCTGGCAAAGCAAAAGTAGCTGGTTCTATGGGCCCTACTGGTGCTTTTATTGAACCTTTAGGCGAATTGACTTTCGATGAAGTTTATGAAAATTATTATGAACAAGCTAAAATTTTAGCTGACGCAGGTGTTGATTATATCCTCATCGAAACTTGTATTGAAATCCAAGAAATGCGTGCTGCTCTTCTCGCTGCTAAAGATGCTTGCAATTTACCTGTAATCTGTCAATTATCCTTCAGTGAAGATGGCAGAACTGTAACAGGTACAGACCCACAATCTGCTGCCATTATCTTAGAAGCTATGGGCGCAGATATTATCGGTGCCAACTGCTCTTTAGGCCCTGAACAATTAGTTCCTATCATAAAAGAACTAGCCGATAATTGTTCTTGCCCTATCAGTGTACAAGCAAATGCAGGTATGCCACATTTAGAAAATGGTCAAACAATCTTCCCACTCACTCCAGAAGATATGGCTAAATGGGCACCAAAACTTGTAGAAGCTGGTGCAACTTATATCGGTGGTTGCTGTGGAACAACTCCTGCTCATATCAAAGCGATCAAAGAAGCTTTAGCTAATGTTTCAGAACCTATCCGCAAAGCACCAAATCCTAATCTTGCCCTTGCTAGCCGTTCTAAAACTGTATTTATTGGCAAAGATTTACCTACAAGATTAATCGGCGAACGCATCAATCCTACTGGTCGTAAAAAATTAGCCGAAGAAATAAAAAATGGTTCATTTATCTCTGTAAAACGTGAAGCTATCGAACAAACTCAAGCTAGTGCTCAAATCCTTGATGTAAATATGGGTGTTGCTGGAATTGACCAAGCAAAAGCTATGCACAAAGCTATCACTGAAATCTCTCAACTTGTAAATACACCACTTGCCATTGATACAAGCGATGTCAAAGCATTAGAAGCAGGGTTAAAAGCATATCCTGGTAGAGCACTCATCAATTCTGTAAGTGCAGAGCCTGATAGATTAAAATATTTTATACCATTAGCTAAAAGATATGGTGCTGCAATCTTATGCTTGCCATTATCTGATGAAGGTATCCCTAAAACAGCTAAAGAACGTCTTGCACTAGCTCAAAAAATAATCGCTGAAGCTAAAGCTCATGGCTTAAAAGATAACGACTTTTTACTTGACGCGCTTGTAATGACTATAGCTGCCGATAAAAATGCTTGTAATGAAGTATTAAACACTTTAAAACTTTACCGCGAACATATTGGTGCTCCTTCCACTATGGGACTTAGCAATATATCCTTTGGTCTTCCAAATCGTCCACTTATCAATAGCACATTCTTCACTATGTGTTTAGCAATGGGATTAGATGCTCCAATCATGAACCCTTATGATGACTCCATGCAAAATGCCTTGAGTGCTTCTAATGCTCTTTTAGCTAAAGACCCTAATGGTCGCGATTATAGCCTTAATCATTCCGGACAAAATATTCCTGTAGCTAAAGCTAAAAATGCAGTATCTAGCGGTGATATCATTGAAGATATCAAATCCACTATAATCAGTGGTGAAAAAGAATCCATTGCTCAAATGGTAGAACAAGCTTTAAATGAAGGACATAAACCAAATGAAATTACAGATAAAGCTTTAAGCGCAGCAATGAATGTCGTTGGCAAAGATTTCGGTGCGAAAAAAATCTTTTTACCACAAGTTATGTTATCCGCTGAAGCAATGCGTGAAGCTTTCATTAAAATCAAAGAACGTATTCCAGCTGATAGCGTAAGTAATAAAGGTACTATCGTCATTGCTACTGTAAAAGGCGATATCCATGATTTAGGTAAAAATATCGTATCTGCACTTTTAGAAAATAACGGTTTTAAAGTTATCGATTTAGGTAAAGATATTGATAAAGAAGAAATCATTAAGGCAGCTATAGATAATAAAGCCGATATGATCGGTTTATGCTCCTTGATGACAACTACTATTACACAGATAGATGAAGTCATCGCTGAATTAAATAAAAGCGATTATTCCACAAAAGTCATGATCGGTGGCGCTGTAGTAACTCAAGAATATGCTGATAATGTCGGCGCTGATGCTTATGCTCCTGATGGCGTTGAAGCTGTAGAAATCGCTAAAAAACTTATTAATAAATAAAATTGAGGATAAATTTATGCAATATAAATATCATAATATTATTTTTGATTTAGATGGTACATTGATTAATTCTGGACCTGGTATTATTCATGCTGTACAATATGCTTTAAAAAAATATGGCATAAACGAAACAGATATGACTGTTTTAAAAAGTTTCGTAGGTCCGCCATTAAATCAACAATTTATCAATTGCTATAATTTTAGTCATGAACAAAGTCTTGAAGCTGTAAAATATTTTCGAGAATATTATACAGATAAAGGTATTTTAGAAAATGAAGTATATGAGCAAATACCTGAATTATTAAAGATTTTAGCTGAAAATGGTTTAAAATTATTGATTGCTTCTTCGAAACCTGAAAAATTTGTAAAAAATATTTTAAGTCAACATGATTTACTAAAATATTTTGCTTTTGCTGGCGGTAGCTTACTTGATGGCAGTCGTATAAATAAAGATGATGTATTAGCTTATGTTTTAAAACAAATGCAAATTACAAATTTAAATGATTGTATAATGGTAGGCGACCGTAAATACGATGTCATTGGCGCAAAGAAATTTAATTTAAAATGTGTTGGTGTAACGTATGGATATGGCAGTCTTGAAGAATTAAAAGATATTAATGCCGATTTTATTATTGATAAACCTTTAGAATTATTGAGTATTATCAAATAAAAATTGCAGAGCGTAAGCTCTGCAATTTTTTTATTTTTCTTGTACAAATACAAAATTTTCTTTTATAAATTCCACAAATTTACGTGAAGCTAGTGACATTGTATCCCAATTTTGCCATGCTAAAGCTACATTGCGTTCAGGGTGTTCTTTTATTGGTCGAATAGCTAAGCCATCTTCAAATCCATTTAAAACTAAACTATACATTGCAGATATCCCTAAGCCTTGTTTTACCATAGCTAAAATTGAATAATCATCATAAACTTTATATTCAATCTGTGGCTCTAATTTATAATCAGCAAAAGCATGCATAATCACACTATGGCGACCTTCATCTAATAAAATAAAAGATTCTTTGGCTAATTGGTCTAAAGATATAATCGGCAAATTAGCTAATTTATGATGTTTAGGTAATACTGCCATCATTTCATCTCTATATAAAAATTCCATATTGATACCCGAAACTACATCACTATTTAGAAAACCAAAATCAATTTCTCCATGTAAAATCCATTTCTTTATGCTTGTATATTCACCTTGTTTTAAAACAAAATTGACTGTAGGATATAATGATTTAAAATTCTTCATCAATTGAGGTAAAATATTTCTGCTCACACTAGTAAAAGTGCCAATACGTATAACGCTATGCTCTAAACCTTTCATCTCCTGTTGTTTTTGTTTCAATGAAAGTTCAGCATGAAAAATTGCCTGTATATACGGATAAAAAGATTTGCCATCATCTGTTAATGTTATGCCCTCTTTTTTTCTATCAATCAAGATGGTTCCTAATTCTTGTTCTAACGCCTTTATACTTTGACTAATCGCACTTTGCGAATAGCCCACTTCTTTTGCTACCTTTGTAAAATTTCCATTTTCTATGACTTTACAAAAAATCCCATAACGCGAAACCATATGCATTCGCTCTCCCATTAGTTTTACTTATGTAGTTATTATAAATATTCGTTTTCCTAATGTAAATATAACTGCTATAATATTTATACAAAATACATATTTAAAAATAAAATACAAAATGGAGGAAATCGCTATGAATGAATTAGATATTGCTGACGATGTTTATCCAGTAGACAATATCTCTGTAAAAAAACAAGCTTTTAAAGATGGTATACGTGATGGTTTTCCTATTGCTCTTGGTTATTTAGCAGTTTCCTTCTCTTTGGGAATCACTGCTAAAAATGCAGGACTGACAGCATTTCAAGGCTTTTTAACAAGCTTTCTTGTAAATGCTTCCGCTGGTGAATATGCTGGCTTTACTTCTATTGCTACAATGGCAACATATATAGAAGTATTTCTCGTTATCTTAATCGCTAATTCTCGTTATTTGATTATGAGTTGCGCTTTAAGTCAAAAATTATCGCCAGATATTCCATGGTATCAACGCATTTTAATCGGCTTTGATATCACAGATGAATTATTTGCCATTTCTATCGCTAGACCTAATTATCTAAATCCTTTCTATTACTTTGGTGCTATGTTCATCACTATGCCATGTTGGGCTGGTGGTACAGCTCTTGGAATTGTTGTAGGTAATTTATTGCCAATTCAATTGATAAGTGCTTTTAGTGTAGCATTATACGGCATGTTTTTAGCCGTTATCATTCCACCTGCACGAAAAAATAAAGTAATCGGTGTATTTGTTATCATCAGCTTTATTGCTAGCTACTTATCCACTTACCTTCCTTATATATCTGAATTATCAAGTGCTACACGTATCATTATTTTAACTATAGTATTATCTTTGATTGCTAGCATCTTATATCCAGTAAAAACAAAGGATGGTGAAGAAAATGTCTGAGGTATATATATACATTTTAGTCATGGCTTTAACTAGTTTTGCTATTCGTGTTTTGCCACTGACTTTAATTCAAACAGAAATAAAAAATCCACTGATAAAATCTTTTCTTTACTATGTTCCTTATATCACATTAGCAGTTATGACTTTTCCTGCAATTATACAGGTAACACAGACACCACTTTCTGGAGCTATTGCTCTTGTCATTGGTATTGTACTTTCTTGGTTTGGTGCTAATTTATTCCAAGTAGCTTCTTCTTGTTGTTTATCTGTATTCGTTGTAGAACTTTTACTTTTATAAATAAAAATTCCTAGATAATATATTATCTAGGAATTTTTTTATTATAGAGAAATAACTTCTGCTAAATGTCTTAAATCTTCTGGGTATTCTTTTTTATTAGTGATTGCATCACGTAAATCAATGCAAACAATATTCCCACGTTGCATACCGAAAACAATATTATGAAGTCCAGAAACAGCTGCAAGTGTTGCTTGTTCACCTAATACACTTGCAAATACACGGTCATTAGCTGTTGGTGAACCACCACGTTGAACTAAACCTAAAACAGTCAAGCGTGTGGAAATTCCTGTTCTAGCTTCTAATTCTTTTACTAACTCTTGCATATTGCCAGTACCTTCAGAAGCCAAAATTACTAAATAAGATTTACCACCATCATGTAATTTTTGTACTTTATTGATGATTTTTTCCTTATCAAATTCTTCTTCTGGTACTATAACCATATTTCCGCCACCAGCAACGGCTGAATATGTAGCAAGCCAACCGCATTTATTGCCCATTACTTCAATAATAAATGTACGACGATGTGCTTTTGCAGTATCACGAATTTCGTTGATTGCCTGTAAAATAGTATTTACAGCTGTATCTGTACCAATAGCATAATCTGTTCCCCAAATATCATTTTCAATAGTAGCTGGAATACCAATTACAGAAAATCCTGTTTCACGTTCAAATTCTTCTGCTCCGCGTAAACTACCATCACCACCAATAACAATCAAAGCATCAATATTATGTTTTTTTAGATTTTCATAAGCTAATTGACGACCTTCTTTTGTACGGAAACGCTTACAAAAACTTGTACCTAAGAAAGTACCACCACGCTGAATAATATCGGCTACAGATATAGAAGTTAATTCTTCCATATTATCATCAACTAAGCCTCTATATCCATCATAAACGCCCCATATACGCACGTTATTATTAATCGCAGTTCTCACTACAGCTCTAATAGCCGCATTCATTCCTGGTGCATCTGTACCACTTGTCAATACAGCAATATTTTCTACTGACATAAAAAAACCTCCTCAAAATTTAAAAGCATTTATATATTTTATTCGCTAAATAATAACTAATATCCTTGTAAAAATCCCTAAAAAAACAAAATCTCCAAATATTATTGCTTAGCTTGACAACTCATACTTTAAAATGATAAATTTTAGTTAACAATCTGTGTAACTGACGGAAGTGGAATTAACCACATGAAGCACAGATTTATACAGCCGACCGTCTGGGCAATAAAATCTAATAGTATTATATTTATTTTACAGGAGGAATATCGTAAATGAATTCTATGGAATTAAAATACGGATGTAACCCTAATCAAAAACCTGCTCGCGTTTTTATGAAAGATGGACAAGATTTACCATTCACAGTTTTAAATGGACGTCCAGGTTATATTAATCTTTTAGATGCCTTTAACAGTTGGCAATTAGTTCGTGAATTAAGAGAAGCTACAGGTCTTCCAGCTGCCGCATCTTTTAAACATGTAAGCCCTGCTGGTGCAGCTGTTGCTGTTCCTTTATCTGAAACATTGAAAAAAATGTATTTCGTTGAAGGTATTGAACTCACACCTATGGCTACAGCATATATTCGCGCTCGTGGTGCTGACCGCATGTCTTCTTATGGAGATTTTGCTGCACTTTCCGATGAATGTGATGCTGCTACAGCTCGTTTCTTAGCTCGTGAAGTATCCGATGGTGTTATTGCTCCATCTTACAGCGCTGAAGCTTTAGAAATTTTAAAAACAAAACGTAAAGGTAACTATCTTGTAATTCAGATGAACCCTGATTACAAAGCACCTGAACTTGAAACAAAAGAAGTTTTTGGCGTTACTTTTGAACAAAAACGCAATGATATTAAAATCACTGAAGAATTATTCAATAACATTCCTACAAAAAATAAAAATATCACAGATGAAGCAAAACGTGATTTACTTATCGCTTTAATCACATTAAAATACACTCAATCCAATTCCGTATGCTATGCTAAAGATGGACAAGCTATCGGTATCGGTGCTGGTCAGCAATCCCGTGTACATTGTACTCGTCTTGCTGGTAATAAAGCAGATATCTGGCATTTACGTCAAGCACCTCAGGTATTAAACTTACCATTCAAACCAGATGTTCGCCGTCCAGACCGCGATAATGCAATTGATGTATATATCTCTGATGAATATATGGATTTACTCGGTGGCGACGATTGGAAACGCGTATTCACTGAAAAACCACCAGTATTCACTAAAGAAGAAAAAGACGCTTGGCTCGCTCAAGTAAAAGGTATAGCTCTTGGCTCTGATGCATTCTTCCCATTTGGCGATAACATTGAACGTGCTCATAAATCCGGCGTAGAATTTGTCGCTCAAAGCGGTGGTTCTATTCGTGATGATAATGTTATTGAAACTTGTGATAAATACAATATGGCAATGGCATTCGTTGGAATTCGTTTATTCCATCATTAATTTCTATAAATAGAATTGTAATGAATATTAATCTTTTTTATTCAATATGTATTTTAATTTTAATAAGTATTTTTTGTATATTTTTTCTTAAATTATATAAAAAAACAAACTCATTAAAAATATATTTGATTTTACTTACACTTATTAGTCTAAATTTATATTATTCTAGTCATTCACCAATTACACCTTATCCAGATACATTACCAATAAAAGAAACTATTCACATGACTGATAAAGAAATTGTTTATACTATTGTTAAACAAGAACTATCTTATCATAAAAATAAAAGTCTTTTTGCTAATGGTAAAATCTTTGATTATAAAGATATCTCTGTATATAGTGTACCTAATGAACCAACTATATATTCCGTAGTATTTTCTATTCAGTCAGGTGATGACGATTTTTGGTTGCCTGGTAATGGGACTAAACAAGAAAATAATTGGATTATTAATAAATCAAATTATATGCAACTTATTAAAGAAAAAGATTATTATCGTCTTATTTCTATAGGGACAGGATTATAAAAATGGCACTAACTATGTTAGTGCCATTTTTTTATTTATAATACTTATCTTTATATAAATCTACATTCATTTTATACATATCTGCACGATAAGATGCCAATGAATATTCAAATGGAATATCATTTTGATTATAGGCAACCGTTGTTATATATAATAATGGAGCATTTTCCATAATACCTAATAAATCAGATAAATAAGGGTCGGCAACTGTTGCATGAATTTGACGATTAATATGGGCAATCTCTATATTATATTTTGTTTTTAAAGTATCGTATAAAGAATTTTGCTCTAAATCTTCATCAATTAAACCCTTACATAATTTCACAGGTATAAAAGTTTTAACATAAACTATAGGTTTATCATCGGCATAGCGCAAACGTTCAAGACAAATAACTTTATCTTTTTCCGTTAGCTTCAATTTTTCCATAACTTCAGCAAAGACATCTATTTCTGATATAGACAAAAGCTTCGTTTTAGGCTTTAATCCATAATATTGCATCTCTTGAGTATATGTTTGGATTTTTTGAATAAAATCTCCAGCAATTTTAGGACGAGTAACAAATGTCCCTTTTGATTTAATTCTATTTAAATAACCTTCATGTACTAATTCTAAAAACGCTTGTCTAACTGTCGGTCTTGAAACATTTAAATATGCGCATAATTCTTCTTCTGGTGGAACTAATTCACCATCTTTTAAGCTATTATCTTCAATATGCTTTATCATAAAAGTTTTTATTTGATAATATAACGGAATAGGAACTGTTCTATCTATTTTTAATTGTTCATATATCGAATTCATTTATAATCTCCTTTCAAAAAAATTATAAAATATTAACTATCTTTTATCAATAAGTTATTATATATTGACTTAATTTTGTTATTTTGTTATTATGTAATTACATAATAACAAAGAAAAGAGCGATAACTATGAATAAATTTAGTAAATACTTTGATCACACATGTTTAAAACCTTATGCTACTAGAGAAGATATGGCTAAACTTTGCGAAGAAGCTAAAAAATATAATTTTATGATGGTAGCTATCAATTCTGCACAGACAAAATTATGCAAAGAACTTTTAAAAGGAACTGACATTCATGTAGGTGCTGCTATTAGTTTTCCTTTAGGGCAAACTACAATTGAAACTAAAGTTTTTGAAACTAAAGATGCTATTGCAAATGGTGCAGATGAAATTGATTATGTAATTAATATTACAGAATTAAAAGAAAAAAATTATGATTATATCAAAGAAGAAATGACTCAAATAGTAGATGTTTGCAGAAAACATAATGTAATTTCTAAAGTTATTTTTGAAAATTGCTATCTTACTAATGAAGAAAAAATTAAATTATGCGAGATAGCACTTGAAGTAAAACCAGACTTCATCAAAACTTCTACAGGCTTTGGTACAGGTGGTGCTACAGTTGAAGATGTAAAACTCATGGAAAGCATTGTCAAAGACACAGTAAAAGTAAAAGCCGCTGGTGGAATTCGCGATTTAGATACTTGCTTAAAAATGATTGAAGCTGGCGCTGAAAGAATTGGCACATCTTCTGCTATAAAAATCACAGAAGCATACAATAATAAATAATTAGGAGCATACCTATGGGCAAATACTTACTAGCTCACGACTTAGGAACATCTGGAAATAAAGCTACTTTATTTTCCACAGAAGGGCAACTCATCGCTAGTTGCACATATAATTATGATGTTTATTACTCTAATAATAATTGGGCAGAACAAAATCCTAACGATTGGTGGCAAGCTGTCATAGCTACCACTAAAACATTAATAAAAAATATTAATCCTAAAGATATTTTAGCTGTATCCTTTAGTGGTCAAATGATGGGTTGTGTCTGTGTAGATAAAAAACAAGAACCACTAAGAAATGCTATTATTTGGGCAGATATGCGTGCTACAAAACAAACTCAACAAATAGCTAAACAAATATCACCTCAAAGATTTTATGAAATAACAGGTCATCGTCTTTCTCCTAGCTATGGTGGTCAAAAACTTATGTGGATAAAAGATAATGAACCGCATATTTATGCTAAAACGTATAAAATGCTAAATGCAAAAGACTTCATCATTTTAAAATTAACAAATCAATTTGTTACTGAATACAGTGATGCCTCCTCTACTTGTTTAATGGATTTAAATAAATTATGTTGGTCTGATGAATTATTAAATATTATGGGCATTGATAAACAAAAAATGCCTAAACTCTTGAAATCCACTGATATTGCCGGATATATAACTAATACTGCTAGTGAATTAACTGGACTTTGCCCTAATACACCTGTTGTTTGTGGTGGAGGCGATGGGGTATGTGCTGCTGTTGGCACTGGTTGTATCAAAGAAGGAATTGCTCATAGTAGTATTGGTACTTCTTCTTGGATATCTATAACTACAAAAAAACCTATTTTCTCCAAAAATAAAAGCACTTTTAATTGGGCTCATATAGTTCCTGGATATATCCTACCTACTGGTACTATGCAAAGCGGTGGGGGCGCTTACTCTTGGTATATAAATAAATTTTGCCAATACGAACAAAATCTAGCTCAAAGAGGACATAAATCTATTTATGATATATTAGAACAAGAACTTGCTAATACTTCTGTTGGTAGCAATGGACTATTATTTTTGCCTTACCTTATCGGTGAACGAAGTCCTTGGTGGAATACAAATGCTAAAGCTAATTTCATTGGTCTAAAAATAGAACATCAGCGAAAAGATTTATTGCGAGCAATTCAAGAAGGCGTTGCTATGAATTTAAATATTATCTTAAATATATTTAAAGCTGAAAATATCCATATATCTGAATTAGTAGCTGTTGGGGGTGGAGCTAAAAGTAAATCATGGCAAAAAATATTTGCTGATGTTTATAATACTAAAATCATTCTGCCAAAATTATTAGATGAAGCTGCTTCTATGGGAGCTGCTATCACTGCTGGTGTTGGCATTGGTATTTTTAAAGATTTTGAAGTAGCTAGCAAATTTATTTCTTTAGATAAAATAATTGAACCTACCCCTACAAACGTAAAAAAATATCAAAAATTACAGCCAATATTTGAAAAAGCTTATTTGCAATTGCAATCATTATTTGAACAATTAAATGATTTCAGTGAAAAGAGGGTTTTAGATGAATAATATTCTTTTAAATAATGGTGTAAAAATTCCTCAAATTGGTTTTGGTACATGGAAAGCACCAACAAGTGAAGTTACTATAAATGCTGTAAAAACAGCCATCGAAAATGGTTATACACATATCGATTGTGCTAGCGTTTATGGCAATGAAAAAGAAGTTGGTCAAGGCATTATCGCTAGTAATATTTCTCGCGATAAATTATTTATCACAAGTAAATTATGGAATGACATTCGCGGTTATGATGAAACTATTACAGCCTTTAATCAAACATTAAATGATTTAGCTATTGATTATTTAGATTTATATTTAATTCATTGGCCAAGACCACAAAAATACCATGATGATTATATTGAAAAAAACCGCCAATCATGGAAAGCTATGGAAGATTTATATAAACAGGGAAAAGTTCGTGCTATTGGTGTGAGTAATTTTAAAGAACATCATATTGATGAATTACTTGAAACTTGTGAAATCAAACCTATGGTTAATCAAATTGAATTTCATCCTAGCTGTTTGCAAAAAGATATTAGAGATTATTGTAAACAACACAATATCGCAGTTGTCGGTTATAGTCCTTTAGCAAATGGTAAAGTATTTCAATGTGAGGAATTAAAAATCTTTGCTCAAAAATATAATGCTTCAATAGCGCAATTATGTGTTCAATATGCTTTACCAAATGCGAGCGTAAAGCCCCTAAATTTATTTATGGGGATATAAGCTCGCTAAAAAACAATGATTCGATATCATTGTTTTTTATTATATTATATTTTTAATAGTTATATAATACTTTTATGAAATATAAATCAAATAATAATATAGTATATTCTTGTAAATATCATGTAGTATTTTGTCCTAAATATCGTAGAAAAGTGTTGAACAATGGTGTTGATGAACGATTAAAGGAGTTGATTAATAATATTTGTCAGGAGCTTCACGTCGATTTAATCGAGATGGAAGTAATGCCAGAGCATGTTCATTTGCTTTTAGAAGTTGATCCACAATTTGGTATACATAAAGTTGTTAAACGAATAAAAGGAATATCTTCAAGAATA
>NZ_KB899606.1:0-14405 GCF_000378365.1 Megamonas rupellensis DSM 19944
CATGAGCAAGAAAAGTAACAAAAGAACTCTACCTCCCGATACCAATTTTTCTTTGTCAATTATAAAACCATGACTATAACGCTCTAAACTCGCTTTGCTCAAACAGTAGAGCTAAATTCATAGTAATGGTTTTATCCTTGCCAATAGCCTATGGCTACCGCAAAATTTGCTAACGTGAGGGACATTTGGTTATTATTTTATCAATTTATCAATAAAAGGAGAACTTTCTATGAAAAAATTATTTATACGAATTCTTGTTCTCGAATGTTTTTTATTTATTAATCTCTATACCATTACTTTTGCTAATACTCCACTAAAAGTATCATTTATTCCTATTTCAGAATTTTCAATAGGTGGCATTAGTTTTCAATCTACATTACAAGATGTAATTAATATATATGGAAAACCTACATCCATAACACCTTATGAAAATTCTTCATATACTTCAAGTGGACCTTATATGATGAGTCAAAATTTTATTACTTATAATTATAATAACAAATTTATTATTGAGGCTTATAATGATGGCTTATCATGGGATCCAAAAGATCTTTTTGTTTATTCTGTTACCATAAAAGATGCAAATAATTTATCAACGCCTAGTGGATTTCATGTTGGACAATCATTTTCATCTGTAACAAATATTTATGGATATACTGCTAAATTAAAGAAATCAACAAATAGAAATAATAATTACTCCTATTATTGCTATAAATATTATGAAGCCACATTAATTTTTGCAGTTGATTATAATAATATTATTAGAGAAATTAGCATTTGGGGTGTAACCTGCTAATATATTATATTTATTTCAGAACTATAAATCTTTATTCATAAATAATACCAAACATCTTCCCGCATTTTAGCATCTTTTTACGGTAGCTATTAGCTATTGGCAAAGATAAAAATATAGCTACGCTTTTAGTTCTACTGTTTGAGCCTTGCGAGTTTAGAACGTTGTTGATATATTTTTATCTTTGACAAAGTAAAAAGTGCGTGAGCGGGTGATTTCTTTGGTTCGTTTCTTTATCACTAAAGAAATGAACAAACACCCTATTTTATATTTACTTTTCTTTCATGAGCAAGAAAAGTAACAAAAGAACTCTACCTCCCGATACCAATTTTTCTTTGTCAATTATAAAACCATGACTATAACGCTCTAAACTCGCTTCGCTCAAACAGTAGAGCTAAATTCATAGTCATGGTTTTATTCTTGCCAATAGCCTACGGCTACCGCAAAATTCGCTAACGTGAGGGATATTTGGTTATTATTTTTATCATATTTTTAACTTTCTAAGTTACAAATTCTTTCTTATTCTTAAATTTTGGAAATAAATTATTTTAGATTGTGATAATGTTTCTTTTGGTAAATTTAATAAATTCTCAATATCTTCTGGCATAATGCTAAAATTATATACAGAAGCTAACTCATCCATAAAAGATTTTGCCGTAAAAACATTTTCATTCAAAAGCATTAATACTGCTGTTTTTAACAATGATGGCTGTCTTGTTAATAAAATATCATCTAAGGGTTCATTTCTTCTCATTTTATTTTTTTGTAATCTACGTATCATTAATTGATATTCATCTATATTAATTACTTTTAAATCAAAAGCTCGATATAACATAGCTTGAATTGACACATGCCATTTATTTTTTAATTCAATATAACCACTTATATTTAAAGGTGTATTTTCAACATCTTTTTTAAAAGATTCTCTAGGCAACAAAAATGCAGAAGCAAATTTATTAGCTTCTCGTTCTTTTTCCTTAAAATAACTACTTTCTTCAAGTTCATCACTATCTATATCCCATGAATGTAGACAAATATGTCCTAACTCATGAGCAATGTCAAAATGTATTCTAGCTGCAGATGTTTTATTATTCGAATATGCTATCAGA
Source organism: Megamonas rupellensis DSM 19944 (assembly GCF_000378365.1). Lineage (NCBI taxonomy): Bacteria > Bacillati > Bacillota > Negativicutes > Selenomonadales > Selenomonadaceae > Megamonas > Megamonas funiformis. The sequence goes on from NZ_KB899606.1 coordinate 1,903, forward strand.
TATTTCATATAAGCACCATTATCAATTCGTTTGCTTAAAGCATCTACATAATTATTTGAAGAATTATTTGTACTAAATGATGAAACTAGAATTCCATGTTTTTCTACTTCATATATAATATTTTCAATTGGTCTATTTCCCAAATTCCAATATTCACGAAGTAAATTTGCCGTTTTCTCTGGATCTCTTTTTAAATTTTCTTGATTAAAATTTGGTAAATCTAGTTTTGGGAATATAATATACTCTTTTAAAAAATCATATATTATATTAATGAAATCTAACTTTAATTGAACTTCTTCTCTATATTTTTTTGTTGTGGTTAGTAGAGATCTAAAATATACACTACTATACGGAAAAGATATATTTTTTTCATAAAAAAATCTAAAAGGAAAATTTAATTCCTTAGAAATTTTACTAATTATACTTTCACTAGGATTCGATTGCAAATTATTTTCATACATAGATATTGTTTGTCTCTGACAACCTATTTTTTCTGCTAAATCCTTAGTAGTTAATCCCCGATATATCCGTGCCATTTTTAATCGTTTTCCATTAATTTTCATATTAAAAACTTCCTAATTAGGAGTTATATTTTTTCTCCTCCATTTTTTTGTTTATTTTTAAATTATTATCATTAATACCTTTTCTTGCAATAGCTTTCTTTGTCAATCCTAATCCATTATTTGGTTCATTAGCTAAAGGATCATCATTTTTATCAACTTTATCCAAATCCATATTTGGTTCAATATAAATACTTTTTGTAAAATCCATTTCTTCATGTATATCCAAATTATTATCAAATATAACTGCTCTTATTGAAGATATATTTGATATTTCTTTTGAAGGATTAAACAATATACTCACAACACAATTTATTTCTAACTCCGATAAATTTAATTCTTCTTTTATTTTTTTAAACTTATCTGATAATAATTTTTCATCTTTATCATCATCAAACAATAATAATTGTTTTACTTGCGAAGGAATATTTTTATTATATTCATTTAAAAATTGACATAAATAATGTGTTTTTTTCCCTTTATCAATATCTTTTTTTAAACCGTTTATACGTTTTTCTTGAAAAAATAAATATAAATTTTTTGTTTTATTATCAAAGGCTACGCCATACTGCCATATAGAATGTTTAATAAAGCTATACACGAATCTATTATTAAAAAATTCCTTTGATAACAAAGTATAAAAAACGTCCCATGGATCAGTTCTTTTACTATTATAAGTGGATCTATCTTTATTAGATAATAATATATTTCCAAAAAAACCTTCCTGTGCAGATTTTATTACATGTCTTATAAATTCTTCTGGTACTTCCATAAGCGACCTCCTTATATTGTATAATTTTCTTTCATTATAGGACATTTCTCTTAAAACGTCAATTAAACGTTATTTTTATTTTTTTTAGTAAAAAGATGAGTGTATGATACTTATTTTTAAAAAATCCTCATAATATAAATATCTTATACTATGAGGATTTTTCAATAATACCTAACCATTTCCCGCATTTTATCATCTTTTTACAATAGCTATTAGCTATTGGTAAAGATAAAGCTTTTAATTCTACTGTTAAGCCTTGCGAGTTTTAAGCATTGTATGAAATGATAATTTTTTCTAAAGCTAAAATTTATCTGCGGTGATTTTAACATAGTTCTTAGTGCTTTAGCACTCTAGAAATATGTTATGCAACTTGTTGTGATTTGGTTCGTTTCTTTGTCACCAAAGAAATGAACATATCTATTTTTTTATCTCATTTATTTTTTCAACACTTAAACCTGTTACATCAGCAATAAAATTAACATCACTGCCATTTTCTAACATTTTCAATGCAATTTCTATTGCTTTATCTTCTGCACCTTTTTTTAGTCCTTCTTTTAGTCCCTCTTGGCGATTATGATTATATAAGATTGTAGAATTATAATCTCTTATCGCTTTTTCTTGTATTTCATATTGACGTCTTTTTATCTCATCTTGTGAAAATACCATCTCATAATTTAAAGCTTCTTTTATTACAGGATTGTTCATAGCTATCGCCTCTCTTTGTTCATCTATACATTTAGATAAAAAATATTTCATTTTTACTATACATCAAATCATTATCTAATAAAAAAACTGTACCCTAAAATATTTTATATCTATCTTTTAGGGTACAGTCCATTATTTAATAACTTTTTTCATATTAGAGTAAATATTTTCTTAATCCTTCGATTATCATCTGTTGTCCATATTTACCTTCTTCTTCAGAATGTACAGTAAATCCATGTCTTGCATTCATGAATTTTCTTACTGTTACTTCTACACCATTGTGTGCTAATCTCATCGCATAATCAATACCTTCATCACAAAGTGAATCTATTTCACAGACAAGCATCACTGTAGGTGGTAATTTACTTAATTCTTCATCACTTGCAAATATTGGTGAACAATGTGGATCTACTGACTGTTCACTAGTGCAATAACAACTATTATAAAGTACAGAAACATTTGGTGGAATAGCACCATCTATAATTGGTTTTGTATATGGATTTTTGGCAAGGTCTATTGGTGGATAATCAAGCACTTGACATTTAAACGCAAAATCATTTGTTTCATTTGCCATCATGGCTACAACAGTTGCGATATTTCCGCCAGCAGAGTGACCGCCAATTGCCATATTATGTACATCTATATGGTATTTATCATTATTTTTTACATAATAATTTACTATATCGTATACATCTTCAATACCCTGTGGCCATGGATTTTCTGGTGCTAAACCATAATCCATGCTAATTACACAGATATTCAATGTATCACTGATTGCACGAGATAATCTATCATCTTGCTCTAAAGAACCAATGACAAATCCGCCACCATGGATATCAAAATAAACTGGGAGTGGTTTATCTAATTTATTTACATCCATACCAGTTGGATAATATACACATGCTCTATATACACCATTGCGTGTATTAATCTCTTCTATCATTCCAGAAACTTTCACATCTTTTACGGATTTTTTATAATTATCCTTCATATCTTGTACTGCTTGCGGTACCTGCACAGCACTCGCCTCCCCTGTATTATTGCTTGTAATAAAAAAAGGAACTAATAATACACATATTGCAAACATAAATTTTAAATATTTTTTCATTTTCATTTATAATCTCCTTTCTTTTAATAAATATTATATATAAATTATAATAAACAAATATTCAGAAATCAAATTTTTATGCAAAAAAACTGCACCTTTAAAAATTATTATACGTCTAACTTTAAAAGTGCAGTTTAATTAACAATATTTCTTTATTAATTAATCATCCCAACGGTCATCGTCCCAATCATCGTCATCATCATGTTCGTAGCGGTCATCGTCCCGCCAATCATCATCATGTTCATATCTGTCATCGTCCCACCAATCATCATGTTCATATCGGTCATCATCTCGCCAGTCATCATCGCAATCATCATACATGATAATGGTTTTTTCTGTATTTAGTACATCTGTTTTTAATGGAAAAGCATTTGTACTAACGGGAAAAAACATCACTGCCACTAACAATAAGCACCATAAAAATTTTTTCATCTCCTTCTCCTCCGTTTCTTTTTAATTTACATATAATTATATCATTTAATTGTTAAAATTCTGTTAAATTTAAAATTTTTTTCATTATGAATAATATATCTATAAAACAGTAAATTATATTTTAATATTTATATAGTCTGAACAATTTATAAAAAAATAAATAGAACTGTACCTCACATTTGACATTTGAAGTACAGTTCTATTAAATAATTTTTTATGTTTTTATTAAAGTTTTAATTGAGTTTTGATGCGTTCTACAGCTTTTAATGTATTTTCACGGCTACCAAATGCAGTGAGACGGAAATAATTTTCGCCAGATGGACCAAAACCAGAACCTGGAGTACCTACGATATTTGCTTCATGAAGAAGTTTATCGAAGAAATCCCAAGAAGTCATGCCTGCTGGAACTTTGAGCCATACATATGGGGAGTTTACACCACCGAAAACAGTAAGACCAAGACTTGCTAAACCTTCACGGATAATTTTTGCATTTTCCATGTAGTAGCCAACCATTTCTTTTACTTGTTTTTGTCCTTCTTCAGTAAGTACAGCTTCTGCACCACGCTGAATAATATAAGGTGTACCATTGAATTTAGTTGTATGACGGCGATTCCAAAGAGGATTTAAAGCTTGTTCTTTACCATCTTTTGTATAACCTTTAACAGATTTTGGTAATACAATATAACCGCAACGAGTACCAGTGAAACCTGCTGTTTTGGAGAAGGAACGGAATTCAATAGCTACTTCTTTTGCGCCTTCAATTTCATAAATTGTATGAGGTACATCTTCTTCTGTAATATAGTAAGAATATGCTGCATCATATAAAATGATAGATTTATTTTCTTTAGCATATTTAACCCATTTAGCCAATTCATCACGGGATAAAGTAGTACCAGTTGGGTTATTAGGGCTACATAAATAAATCATGTCTACATGCTGTTTTGGAAGTTCTGGAGTGAAGTTATTTTCAGCAGTACATGGCATATATACTACACCTTCAAAAGTTCCATCTTCTTTTACAAGACCTGTACGACCAGCCATGATATTTGTATCGAGATATACAGGATATACAGGGTCAGTAATAGCAATAGTATTATCTACGCCAAAAATTTCTTGGATATTACCGCAGTCAGATTTTGCACCATCGCTGACAAAAATTTCATCAGCTTCGATATCTACACCACGAGATTTATAAATTACATCACGAATTTTTTCACGTAAAAATGCATAACCTTGTTCAGGGCCATAACCGCGGAAAGTTTCTTTATTAGCCATTTCATCAACAGCTTTATGCATAGCTTCAATACTAACTTGTGGTAATGGTAATGTAACGTCACCGATACCTAAGCTAATAACTTCAGCTTCTGGATTTTCAGCTTTGAATTTCTGCACACGATGTGCAATTTCAGCAAAAAGGTAACTACCTTGTAATTTTAGATAATTTTCATTAACTAATGCCATTTATAATCCTCCTAAATACTTTTATTTATCTCTAAATAAAATTCATTCTTATTTATTATACAGTATTTGGCATATTTAAACAATGTATACTTGTTTAGTCAAATTCAAATAAATTTAAACTAACAAAAAAAGCTGTCTCTAATCTAGAATTAGAAACAGCTTTTATTTTTTATATTAGAGATTGCTTTTTGCAACTTCAACAAGTTTAGCAAATGCAGCTGCATCGTTGATAGCAACGTCAGCTAACATTTTACGGTTAACTTGAACACCAGCTTTTGTTAAACCGCAGATGAAACGGCTGTAGGACATACCGTTTGCACGAGTAGCAGCATTGATACGAGCGATCCAAAGTTTACGGAATTCACCTTTTTTCGCACGACGGTCTCTACGTGCATAGTAAAGAGCTTTCATAACGAGTTCGTTAGCTTTTTTGAACTGTTTGCTTCTAGCTCCTCTATAACCTTTAGCTAATTTTAAGATTTTTTTATGACGTGCATGAGCGGTTACGCCACTTTTTACTCTTGGCATTATTTACCCTCCTAAATTTCAACAATAAATGATTAATTAAGCGTATGGAAGCATTTTGCTTACACGTTTATGATCAGCAGCAGTGATGATAGCTGCTTTACGTAAATTACGTTTACGTTTTGGTGATTTCTTTTCTAAAATGTGGCTTTTGAAAGCTTTATTACGTTTGAATTCACCAGAACCAGTAGCTGTAAAACGTTTAGCTGCAGCTCTGCGAGTTTTAATTTTTGGCATTAGTGTTTCCTCCTTTAGTTTGCACTTTAGGTGCTAAAATCATAATCATATTTTTACCTTCAAGTTTAGGTTCGCGTTCAACAGTAACAGCTTCTTGCATTGCTTCAGCGACCTTTAATAAAAGCTCTTTACCCATTTCTGGATGAGAAAGCTCACGGCCACGGAACATGATTGTAGCTTTTACTTTATTGCCTTCAGCAATAAAACGCATAGCATTTTTAACTTTGAAGTTAAAATCGTGTGTTTCAATACCAGGACGAAGTTTTACTTCTTTTACACTGATAACCTTCTGTTTTTTCTTCGCTTCTTTTTCACGTTTTTGTTGTTCATAGCGATATTTTCCGAAATCCATGATTCGGCAAACAGGTGGTTTTGCTTTTGGAGCAACTTCTACTAAGTCTAAATGAGCTTCTTCTGCTTTACGAAGAGCATCTCTTGTAGACATAATACCAAGCTGTTCTCCCTGAGCATCTGTCACACGAACTTCTCTAGCGCGGATTTCGCCATTAATTCTTAAAGTTTCTTTACTAATAGAAAACACCTCATTATTTATATATTATTTTTATTATATACACAAAAAAGAGGATGACGCACGTCACCCTCTGATATTACAAATTAAAATATACGTTAAACGTTTTTGTTTTAATTAGTAACCCTAGTGACTAGCACGCCATAAGGTGAGAAGCGGTGACTTCTTCTTGTGCAATACGTTGTATCTCAAATACAACGTAACTTAATATATCACAAACTATATCCACTGTCAATAAGTTTTTTTATAAATACAAATCTCTTTATAATTTTTTTCTAATATCTATTGTATAACCTATAGAATCTAACAAGTCTACCAACATGTTAAATTTTATATTATTATTTGATAATGTTTTTGTAAAAGTTTGTTCCAATAAATTTTTATTATATTTTTTATTGTATACCGCTATTAAATCCCTTCTTGTAATTCCCTCCTGATAACATATATCAATAATAACTTTCTTTATATCTTTTACATTTTCCACAACTATTTATCTCTCCTAATTCATTAAAATACAACTCTTGTTTCTATTAATCTTTTCATTTGATATCACATATACACCTACTGGCATATTCAAATACAACTCTTGTTTCTATTAATCTCGACTGAATTATCTCCTCGATATTGTTCTTGGTTATTCAAATACAACTCTTGTTTCTATTAATCATAGTCCATGTATTATTATTGGAATTTCCTGCTCATTCAAATACAACTCTTGTTTCTATTAATCCCTCCTAAATATATGAGCTGCTCACTTTTTAAGGATTCAAATACAACTCTTGTTTCTATTAATCTTACGCGGAGCAAGCTTTAGTTAGTGCAGGTAAAGCATTCAAATACAACTCTTGTTTCTATTAATCCTCTCCTGCTTCGCCTGTACCATAACTAATAACATCATTCAAATACAACTCTTGTTTCTATTAATCCAAGGAAGCTACAGAAGAAGCCAAAGAGCATTTAAATTCAAATACAACTCTTGTTTCTATTAATCATTAATGCTAACTATGATTGGTGCAATAAGTACTTTATTCAAATACAACTCTTGTTTCTATTAATCACTTTTATTATTAAGTACCTGCTGTTTTTAGTGCTGATTCAAATACAACTCTTGTTTCTATTAATCCCTATATTTATTAGCATTTCTTTTTTATTATAGCTTCTAAAGTCTTGTTATTCAAGGATATAAAAAAATTTTACCAGGCGATTTTGATTTTTATTAGTTATATAAAAAAAATAGCCTATAAAGCTTATATTGCTTAGCTTTATAGGCTATTTAGTAAAAATTCACTTGGTAATTTTTTATTTAAGCTTGTAATGCTCCTACAAGTTCATTTACATCTTCAATATTGTGTTTTTGCATATATTCAGCAATACCATCTGCAATTACTTTTAATGCTGATGGGTCAATGAAGTTATGTGCTCCTACTGCTACTGCTGTTGCACCTGCAAGCAAGAATTCAATAGCATCCTCTGCACTTGCAATACCGCCCATACCAATAATTGGAATGTTTACAGCTTTTGCTACTTGCCATACCATACGAAGTGCTACAGGTTTTACAGCAGGGCCAGAAAGACCACCTGTGATATTGCCAAGTAATGGTTTTCTTGTATTGATATCTATTGCCATACCAGTCAATGTATTAATCATAGAAATAGCATCTGCACCAGCTTCTTCTACTGCTTTTGCCATCTGCACAATATCTGTTACATTTGGAGAAAGTTTTACAATTACAGTTTTTTTAGTATGAGTTTTTACTGCATGAGTTACAGCAGCTGCTGCTTTTGGGTCTGTACCAAAAACGATACCGCCTTCTTTTACATTTGGACAAGAAATATTTACTTCTACAGCATCTACGCCGTCAATATCCAAACGCCATGCCATTTCAGCATATTCTTCTACAGAACCTGCGGAAATATTTACGATAACAGCAGTATTATATTTTTTAATTTTTGGTAAGATATCATAAATAAAAGCATCTACCCCTGGATTTTCAAGACCGATACAGTTGAGCATACCAGAAGGAGTTTCTGCTATTCTAACACCTGGATTACCAGCACGAGGTTTTGGTGTAACGCCTTTAGTAACGATTGCACCGATTTCATTTACATCAAGAAAATCTTCATATTCTCTACCAAATCCGAATGTTCCTGAAGCTCCCATTACAGGATTTTTTAATTCAAGATTACCAATCTTTACAGATAAATTCATTAAAATACCTCCTTAGCTTCAAAAACTGGGCCTTCTGTGCAAACTTTACGACGTTTTTTAGTGAGTTTACCTTCAAAAGTACAACCAAGACATACGCCAATACCGCAAGCCATGCGTTTTTCTAATGATACTTGGCAATCAATATCATGTTCATAAGCGAGTTTTGCCACGCCTTCCATCATGATATTTGGACCACAAGTATAAATAGCGTCAATATTATTTTCTTTTAAGATTTCAGGCATTAATTGGATAGTAAAACCTTTAAATCCTACAGAGCCATCATCTGTTGTGATATAAATTTTATCAGCATATTCTTTTAAATATTCTTCCCAGAATACTTCATCTTTATTTTTACCACCGATAAGTAAAATAGGTTTTTGGTCTTTGAGCAAGCGAGATAAATAGATAAGTGGAGCAATACCTACACCACCGCCTACGAGCAATGGACGACCTTCTTTTAATTTGAAGCCATTACCAATAGGACCTAAAATACTAAATTCTTCGCCTTCTTTTAATCTAGAATATTCAGCTGTACCTTTACCGACAATACGATAAATTAAAGTGATTGTACCTTCATTTTTATCTACATCTGCAATACTGAATGGACGACGCAAAAAGTTTTCACTATGCAAAGTCTTCACATGAACAAACTGACCAGGTTCAGCAAGATTTGCAATTTCTGGAGCTTTGATAACCATGTGTTTTACATTTTCATTTACTGCTTTGTTGAGCAAAATTGTTCCTGTTACTACAAGCTTTTTCAAAAGAAACCCTCCTACTTTTTACACATTATACTTTATAATCATAATACTATATAACTAATTTTTTCGCAAAATTTCTCAACTAAAAATAATTTTATTTTCATTAATCTATTTTAAATTTATTTTACTTTTTCCAATTTAATTTTTCTAAAATTTGCTTTGTATGTGTTGTTATATATACACCTAATAAAATAACTACTGCGCCTAAACATTCTTCCATAGTAATTATTTCATTTAATGTTATTGAAGCTGTAACAATCCCCACAATAGGCATGATATTTAAAAATATGGAAGCTGTACTTGCGCCTACATTTTTTACACCAATATTCCAAAATATCATTGCGCCTACACCACCGAGCCATACAATATATGCAAATGAAGCCATAGCTTTCATAGATAAATCTGGTATAAATAAACCACAAGTAAAATGACCATAGATTGCAATAAAAATCGCACCAAATACTCCCGCCCATGCTGTAACAGATAATACAGACATTTTTTTCATCACACGAATACTGATTAAACAATAAATTGCCCAACTTAATTGAGCTACAAAAAATAATATATCTCCCAAATTAAATGAAATATGTAAAATAATATCTAGATTTCCATTGCTGATTAAATACAATGTTCCTGATATCGAAATTATAATTCCAATCCATTGCAATAAAGCCAATCTTTCACGCAAAAATACAAAAGCTAATAAAGATGTAACAGCTGGCGTCATAGCAGCAATCAAAGTGGCATTAGCTACTGTAGAATATTGTAGCCCTGTAAATTGTGAACCATTATTCAAACTAACGCCTGTTATCCCCATAATTATAAGTGGCAACCAACAACTTTTGGGCGGTATAAAATCTTTTTTATGTGTAATTTTCATCAATAAAAATAAAGTAGCACTAAGTAATAAATATCGGAAAGATACTAAAGTAGGTGGGTTCATCTCCGCTACAATGAATTTCACCACTACAGGCTGAAAACCCCATAAAATTCCAGCCAAAGACAACAACACATAAGCTTTATTTTTCAAAATAACATCTCCATTTAACTAAAACCTAAGTCATCATTATAACATATCCCTATAACGAGATTAAACATAAAATATATTCTAATACTTGCCACTATGCTATAATAAGTTATTATTACTTTTCTTTTATGGACAAAGAAAAGTAACAAAAGAAATCCACCGCAGATAAAATTTTAACTTTGAAAATAATTATCACTTCATACAACGCTTAGAAACTCGCTTCGCTCAAACATTTAGACTAAAACCGTATTCAGTGCTAATTATTTTCAATAACTTAACAGTTACCATTAAAATTTTATAATGCGGAAAATAGATATTACGTGTTATTTTAGTATTTAAATAAATTCAATATCGTAAAAGTCTGCTAACGCGGGTATATTTGGTATTATTCTTATATCATATATAAGAAATAATATGTACTATTTATTGCTTAAATTATAAATCTTATCTGTGGATTTTTTAACGTAATTTTTATTATTTTTAGCATTTTAAAAATATGTTATGCTATTTGTTATAGTTTATTTTTTATATAAAGGAAAAATGTATTTTATAATTCTTAGGAGGGATAATTTTTTTATGTATGATTTGGCTTTAAAAAATGGTTTTATTGTTAATGAAAATGAAATCTATCTAGGAAATATTTATATACAAGATGAAAAGATTGTTGAAATTTCTTTAGCGGATAAGCCTGCCACTGAGGTTTATGATGTTTCTGGTAAGTATCTTTTACCTGGCTGTATTGATACGCATTGTCATTTTCGTGACCCTGGAGCTACTGCTAAGGAAGATTTTACAACTGGCACACAAGCTGCTATTGCCGGTGGTGTAACTACTGTATTTGATATGCCCAATACAAATCCTTCTGTTTTAAATGAGCAAGATTTATTGCAAAAAGCAAATTATTTTGCTCCTAAAGCTTTTGCTGATTATGGTATTTGGGGTCTTTCTTTAGGTGAAATCAACCTTGGCGATTTACCTAGACTTTGTGAAGCTGGTGCTAGTGCTGTAAAATTCTTCTGGGGATATGCTATAAATGCCAAAACAAAAGCTTTAATTTATAATTACAATCCTAAAGATGAAGATATTATCCCACCTCTTGGCGACGGTGAAGTCTATGAAATTTTTGAACAAATGGCAAAAACAGGAAAAATAATCGCCATTCATGCTGAAAATATTGAATTAATTCAAACTTTAACTAAACGTCTTCAACAATCTGGTAAAAAAGATTACGAAGCTTTAATCCAATCTCGACCAGCTCTAGCAGAAGCTTTGACTATCCAAACAGCTAGTCTACTTGCTAAAGCCACTGGTGCTAGACTTCATATTCTTCATTTGACTTCTAAAATGGGAATGGAAGCAGTCGCTCAAGCAAAGGCTAATGGTGTAAATATAACTGCTGAAACTTGCCCACAATATCTATTTTTATCTGCTAAAGATTACGATAGTGTAGGACCAATGATGAAAGTATATCCTGTCATCAAACATGAAGAAGATAGACTTGCACTTTGGCAAGGATTGAAAAATGACACTATAGATTTTATCGCCTCTGACCATGCACCACATATCATCAGTGAAAAACAAGGTGATTTATTCTCCATTCCTGCTGGCATGTGCGGTGTAGAAACTATGCTTCCATTAATGCTCAATGAAGTAAATAATGGTCATATCACTTTACCTTTCTTAGTGAAAGTCATGGCTAAAAATGTAGCTGATATCTATAATTTACCAAATAAAGGTAATTTAGAAATCGGTAAAGATGCCGATATTGTAGTTGTCGATATGAATAAAGTCGATACTATTGAAAATGAAAAACTTCACAGCAAACAACCACTAACTGCTTTTGCTGGTAGAAAAATCAAAGGCTGGCCTATCAAAACATTTTTACGCGGTCAATTAGTTGTGGATAATAATAAAATCTGCCAAGATAAAGCTTGTGGTAAATGGATAAAATAATTAAATTTTAATTAAAAAAGCTCTTAATAGCAAAATGAACTGCACCCCAAAAGTTGGACACAAAACAACTTTTGGAGGTGCAGTTTTTTATGACTAAATACTCAAATGAATTTAAAGTTAAAGCAATTAAAATGGTTTTAAAAGGAAATTCTATTTCTCATGTAGCTAAAATTCTAAACATGCCAGATATAGCTCCTCTTTGCAGATGGATATCTCATTATGAA
>NZ_KB899607.1:0-13875 GCF_000378365.1 Megamonas rupellensis DSM 19944
ATAATGCCGTAATAGAAAATTTCTTTGGTTTACTAAAAAGCGAATTATTCTATTTAAAAAAATTCAAATCCGTTGAAGATTTTATAAAAGAGTTAAAATCTTATAAAAAATATTATAATACAAAACGGATAAAGATAAAACTAAAAGGACTTAGTCCTGTAGAATACAGAACTAAGTCTCAATTAGTAGCTTAATTAATATGTCCAATATTTTGGGTGCATATCAATAAGCTGTGCTTTTCTTATTTATTTAGAATAGGAATGGGGAAAACTTTGTTTTAAGCTTTAATAGCTTTATAATTTTCAATTACAAGCTGATAAAGTTTTTGATCTGCTGTAAGTCCAGAATATTTTTCTACTGCTTTTTCAATACCATTGTCAGCAATATAAGCCTGAATTTCTACAGCTTGTTCATCTTCTTTGTAATCAAAAGTATATCCTGTAGCAATAGCTTTTGCTAAGTGAGTATTATCAAGACCATAAGATTCAGCTAATAAAGCTGGCCCTACTAAACGGTCTTTAAGATTTAATTTACGGATAGGAGAACGACCTACACGTACTACTTCATCATGTAATGCTTCTAAGGAAATACGTTTTAAGATTTTTTCGATATAAGCTTCTAATTCTTCAAATTTAAATGGATATTTTTTAGTCATTGCCATAGCTGATTCTTTCATTACAGCTACTACATCAGCTTTAATTTCTGGAACTTCTAAAGCATCATGGATTGTTTCACAATTATTATGATAACCAAAATATGCAGTTGCAGCATGACCGCAGTTAAATACATAGAGTTTACGTTCAAGATACATGCCAAGATTTTCTACATATTCTGCACCTTTAATTGGTTGAGCTTCTGGATTTACCATTTTGTCTTTTTCAATAACAAGTTCAAAAGCTGCTTGAATTTGAGGTACTCTTACGCCATTTATAACTGTGCTAAGTGCAATTCTATCTACAGCTACATTTGGGAAAGCGCCTACTTTATCAAGTTCTTCTTCTGTTACTGGCGCTTTAGTATTTTCTACTAAAGCTTTTTTCAACATATCTGTAGCATAAAAAGCATTTTCACAAGCCATAACGTCTACTTTACCTATGCCACGATTTAAACGTTCTTTTAATCCTTTAGCAAGTGTAGGAGCTATTTTATCTAAATTATCAACACAAACAGATGTTGTAATTAAATCAGCTTCACAAATTGCTTCCACAATATCTGCTTCATTAGTAATTGGAGAAAAAGCTTTTACATTTTTAATTACTTTCTTTTCATTATTATCAATGATATACATTTCATAAGAATTTGTTTCATTGATATAATCAACTGTTGCTTTTACTACATCAACAAAAGTTGTAGAAAAACCAGATTCATATAATAATTCTCCAATAAAACCTCTACCGATATTACCAGCACCAAAATGCACTGCTTTCATTTAAAATACCCCCTATTATCTAAAACTTAATCATTAGATTTTGTAAATAAGTTATATAAAGCTTCTTTATCTTTTGTAACGAATAATTCTTCTAATTGTTCATCAGTATATTCGTCAAGAGCAATAGCAATATTAGCTAAGATAGCAAGATGTTCGTCGCCTTTACCTGCGATACCAACAACTAATTTTGCTTTACCTGTACCAAATTCTACACCATTAGGGAATTGTAATACTACAATACCTGATTTTTTAACTGTGTCTTTTACTGCATTTTCACCATGTGGAATAGCAATGCCACGTCCCATGTATGTGCTTACATCTTGTTCACGTGCAAGCATACCATTAATATATTCTTTGCCAACATAGCCAGATTTATATAATAATTCACCAGCCATTTTTATAGCTTCTTCTTTAGTAACTGTATCTAAGCACATTTTAATGTTTTCACGTTTTAATACAGTTTCATCTTCAACAGCGTTTTCTTTGCTATCTGCAACTTCTTCTACTTTAGCTTCTACATTTTGTAATTTAGCTAAAATAATATCATAAACATCGTTTTTAATGAAATCTTGTACAAATAAATGTTCAGCTTGTGGAGAATCGGCGATTGCACGGTCTGCTAATTTTTCATGAGATACTACAATCTGAGCATCAGATGGAATATTACCGATAGCACAGTTTGTTACAGAAATATATCCATAACCTGCTTTTTTCAATTTATTGCGAAGTGCACTTGCGCCCATAGCGGAAGAACCCATACCTGCGTCGCAAGCATAAATAATTTTCTTAAGTTCGCTACCTTTTACTACTACATCACTTTCAACACGTTTGCTACCACGGTTTTTCATATCTTGCATATTTTGTTGAGCTTCTTCTAAGGAAGAACCATCATCTTTAGAAGCTTTGATGAAGATAGAAGCGATTACGAATGATACTGCTGTAGCTACTACTACTGCTGCGATATTTGCAAAATATGCTCCTTTTGGAGTCATTGCTAAGATTGCAAAAATACTACCTGGAGAAGCTGGAGCGATAAGACCACCATTTAAAACGCTTAATGTGAATACGCCAGCCATACCTGCTGGAATAACTGCTAATAAGAGGATTGGTTTCATGAGAATATATGGGAAGTAAATTTCATGAATACCACCTAAGAAGTGGATAATTACTGCACCTGGAGCAGAGCTTTTTGCCATGCCTTTACCTACTAAACAGAAAGCAAGTAATACACCAAGACCAGGGCCTGGGTTAGATTCAATCATAAAGAAGATGGATTTTCCAAGTTCTTGAGATTCCTGAATACCAATTGGGCTGAATACACCATGGTTGATAGCATTATTCAAGAACAATACTTTTGCAGGTTCAACCAAAATAGATACGAGTGGAATAAGACCTAAGTTTACGATAAATTCAACGCCACCGCGTAAAATATCATTCAAGGAACTTACTACTGGACCTACGATGGCATAAGCAAGGATTGCTAAAATACCACCTAAAATACCAGCAGAGAAGTTATTGATGAGCATTTCAAATCCTGTTGGGATTTTATCTTGGAAAGCTTCATCAAATTTTTTAATACACCAACCACCAAATGGACCAACGATCATTGCTCCTAAGAACATTGGAATGTCAGAACCAGCGATGATACCAGCTGTTGCGATAGCACCTAAAACACCGCCACGATGTTGATAAATAGCACTACCACCACTATAACCAATCAATAATGGAATTAACCATTTTGACATAGGGCCACCTGCAGCTGCTAAATATTCATTTGGTATCCAACCAGTTGGAATAAATAATGCTGTGAGTAAACCCCAAGCGATAAATGCACCGATATTTGGCATTACCATTCCGCTTAAAAATCTACCAAATTTTTGCATCTTTTCTTGAGCAACATTTCCTGCTTTTGCTTCAGACATTTTTAACCCTCCATTACCTTTTTATATTTTTTCTTAAAATAATTTGTATATATTTTTTCTAGTTCCAAATAAATTTCTGCCTTAGAACCTTGATGTAAAATATCTAATAAGTTCGTATTTTCTATAATGCTTTCGGATAAAACTCCCATCGTTTCTAAAGCTTTTTCATCAGCTTTATCTGGAACTAATAAAATCAATACTGTAGATATTTCTTTTTCATTTACTTTTAAAGATTTTTCTAACTGAATAATCCCTACTGTCAAATTTTGTATAACTTTAGATTTTGTATGTAATAACATCAAATCTTTAATAATAGTGCTACCTTTTTCTTCTCTTGATTTCAAGTCAGCTTCCAAAATTTGACTTATATTGTCTTTTAATAAATAAATACTAACAAAACTACATAATTCTTCTTTAGAATTAACATTTACCATATCTTGATAAAAGAAATTCTTCAAAATAGATTTAATATAAAAACCAAATAGATTAAGTTCGCTCAATTTCTCAACTAAACTCTTATTATCTTTATGATACTCTCCACTATTTTCATCAGGTAATAATTGCATTTGATGAATGATATTATCTATATCCTTATCATCTAACATGAAATTTACAATCACTACTGGTATTGTCGCTTCATTTATTTCCACAGTGGAAATTATAAAATCTATGCCTTCATTTTGATAAAATTCATAGTTTATATTGATTGCAGAAACAATAGCTACAATATTTAAATTAGTGAATTTTTGTTTTAGTTGACTTGCTAATAATTTTGATGTGCCAATTCCTGTAGGACAAGCTACCAAAACATTATATTTTCTCGCTTTTTGCAAACTTGCATCTTCTAAAGTAGAACCTAAATGCATTGCTAAATAAGCAATTTCCGCTTCTGGTAAATTAACCCCTAATTTTTCCTCTAAAGGCTTAGCTGCTTTTTTAGCTAATTTCATCCATTGAGGATATTTCTCTTTCATCTCATTTAGTAGTGGATTACGTATCTCCAAATTTAATTTTATTCTCGTTGCCGCTGGCCCTAAGTGTTTTACAAGACCTATTAATAATTTACTTTTCTTAGCTATAAAAATACCGCTTTCTTCTTGAGCTATAGCTATTATTTTTTTGGCAATTTTTATCAAAGCAAAATTATCATAATTATTAATAGTGCCTTCTTGATAATTGTTTCTAGCTCCTAAAAGATGCATAGTAATAAAACCACTTTCTTCTTCAGGAACAACGATATCAAAGACTTCCGCAATCTCTTCACTTATCTTAAATGCTAAATCAAATTCTTTTTTCTTTTTCAATTCTGTTAAAAACTTAGTATCAATTTTGATGATTTCACCTTTTAATAAACGCTGTATAGCTAATGTAAGATGAACTACTAAGCCTGAAAAAGCATTTATCGATAAATTATAATTCTCTCTTTCCACTACTGTAGTTATTGCTTTTTCTACTTTTTGAATGATATCTTTATCGACTAAGTCCAATAAAAACTTATCCGTGCCACTTTTTAATTTAATATTTTTTTCTTGTTTATTTAAGACATTTAGAATGTTTTTCTCATGGAGATTTTTATAAATATGACTTATAATCGCTTTCCTGATGTCTTTCTCTAATCCCTCTAAATAAATCCCTAAACCAGGTTTGCGAACTAAATTCATATTCATCTTTTTTATCCATGTTTCTAATTTGTCTAAATCATTGCTTATAGTGGCTTCTGTTACATTCAATAATTTTGCCAAAGTCAATAACTTTATAGGTTCTTGTGATTTTAACAAATGACTTAATACTATATTTTGTCTTTCCGCTGGCGAATATTCATGCAAACCATTAGATTGGATTTGTTCTAGCATTTTTTGCTTGTGCTTTTCAGTCCCTATGATTTGCATACCCTTGCTAGTTTTTCTTTCTAAGATTAAATCATTTTCATTTAAAATCTTTTCAACATTAACTAATTGTCTAGTTACTGTTTTTATACTTACTTGTAGTAAATCAGCTATTTCACTAGCCGTTACATAAGTATTTCTTTTTATAAGTTCATTAATTATAAATTTCGAACGTTCGTTTATTTTCATACAATTAATTCCTTATAGTTTAATATTAAATAACCGGTTTATTTCTACAATTAAATTATAATAGAGAATTGTTTGTAAATTCAATCTAAAGTTATATTATTAAGTCTTTAATCCTTTAGGACAAAATTAAATAATGTCTAAAATAGAAAAACTACATTCAATAAATTCATAAAAATGAATATTAAATGTAGCTTTTTATAACCTATAATATATTTTATAAATCTTTTAAACTGCGAATGCCATTTTTTACATAATCAACTGGTCTGCTCCAATCAACATGTACATCAGTTGCTTCCCATAAACGAGTAAGTGCTAATTGAAGTGTTTCCACATCATCTAATGGATTAATAGTTATTGTAGTAAAATCATGTAATGTTTCATGTGGTACTTGTAAAGTTAATGGTGTATTTAAAAACTCTTCTACTTTTTGTTTAGCTACTTCATTTGCCAAAACAATATTTGCAGATTTAGTATCAGCTGTATACTCAATATATCCTAAATCACTATGACAAGAAATAGCTACACTATAATTGTTTTCCATAAAAAATCCCTTCTTTTATCAATAACGTTATACTTATTTTAACTGAGCCTAATAATCTGCGCAAGTAAAAATGCAATTTGCAATTCTGACCTGTTCACTCTTGCACAGATTTCATCTTTATGATATTATATTATCAGTTAATAACGGAGTATGCCTGCAATGTGCGTAGGTCTTTTTATATTGTCTAACCTTACTCTTTCTAAACGGGAATCTGGCTGTGATATTTGTGCTGCTGAATCGTCTCGAACGAATAGCAAAGCTCTTATCCAAGATACCCACCTGCACCAAGCAGGTCTAGGCGAATAAAAGATAACGGCATTATGGGCATATAAAAAAGCATTGTTTTACAAAAAGTGAAACAATGCTTTTTTGTTTGTCAAAAATCTATTTAAGATTACAAAATTCTAGCCTTTAGTAAAAACTATGTAAAATATAAAATCTTCTCTTGTAGTAGCTATCAAAAAATTTTATACTGATTACATATTAATATAATATCCATTATTTTTTATAAAATATAATTTACATTTAATCTATATCTATGAGGTGTTCTTATGCAAAAAATTTACTGTGTTGAAGATGACGAAAGCGTTCGCGAACTTGTCATCTATGCATTACAATCTTCTGGATTTGAAGCTCAAGGCTTTGTCAATGCTGAAGAATTTTTTCCTGTACTAAAAAATAATGTGCCTGATTTAATTCTTTTAGACATTATGCTTCCTGGCATTGATGGCATTGAAATTCTCAAAGAAGTTCGTAAAAATCCTAAAACACAACATACTCCTATCATCATGCTCACAGCTCGTGGTAGTGAATATGATAAAATAACTGGTCTTGATAATGGCGCTGATGATTATGTAACTAAACCATTCGGTGTAATGGAATTAATCGCACGCATAAAAGCAGTTTTACGTCGCAGTGCAAAAATCAATGTAGCACAAGATAAAGCTACTAATGATTTATCTGCTGGTAATGGTCTTCTTGTATTAAATCATGATTTCCATAAAGTCTATGTAAATAATGAAGAAGTCATTTTGACATTAAAAGAATTTGAACTTTTATACTATCTATTAAAAAATAAAAATATCGTTATTTCCCGCGATAAAATTATGGACAAAGTATGGGATTATAATTATGCAGCTGAAACTCGTACTGTCGATGTGCATATAAAAACACTTCGCCATAAATTAGGAGTAGCCAGCAAATTAATCGAAACTATCCGTGGAGTCGGTTATAAAATCATTGATTAATATGAGTATGAAGCAAAAAATCTTCAATTATATGTGCTTTTTAGTATCTATGGCTGTTATTTGTACTTTTATTTTAACTTTGACCTTATGTTATCCATTATTTTTTGAACATACAAAACAAGAAGTTAAAGATGAGGCTACTTATTTAACTTATGTTTTTAATCATCATTTAACAGACCCTAAAGAATTACTAAAAGATGCACAGACACAAACACGCATTACATGGATTGACCCTGAAGGCAATGTTATCTTTGATAATAGTGCTGAACTAGATAAAATGGAAAATCATCTTTTGCGTCAAGAAGTACAAATTGCCCAAAAAGTAGGAACAGGTGAATCTTATCGCATCTCAACTACGCTTGGAACTAATACGTATTATTACGCTGTGAGATTAGATGATAATTCTGTTTTACGTCTTTCTCGCAATAATGTTAGTGCATATGATATGGTTCAAGAAGCCTTGCCGATATTGTTAGCTATGATGTTATTAATCTATTTAACTTCTCTATTGGCTGCTCGCCGTATGGCTAGAAATATCATTGCACCTATAAATTCTATCAATCTTGAGCATCCTATTATGAATGACTTGTATGAAGAATTAAATCCTATGTTAATTCGTTTAGAAAATCAAAATGAGCAAATTCACCAACAAATGAAGACTTTAAAAAATCAACAGCGTGAATTTACCATGATTATCAACAATATCGAAGAAGGTTTAATCTTAATCAATCATTCTTATAAAATATTAGCTATAAATCATAGCGTATTAAATATTTTAAATGCCGAAAAAATAGACTATATTGATAAAAATCTCTTTACGCTTATCAATAATGAAACATTATATCAAGCTGCTCAAAATGTAATGCGTGGAGAACGACAAGAGTTTTATTTACCTCTTGATAAAAAAACTTATCAAATCATTGCCAGCCCTGTAACTAAGCATAATACGGTAAAAGGTGCTTTAATTCTCTTTGTAGATATCACGGAAAAACGCATGGCAGAAAAAATGCGCCAAGAATTCTCCGCTAATGTATCTCATGAATTAAAAACACCACTCACTTCTATCTCTGGATTTGCTGAACTCTTACAAAATAATATGGTTCGACCAAATGACATTCCTTTATTTGCTGGCAAAATCTACAAAGAAGCTCAACGTCTAATCAGTTTAATTCAAGATATAATCAAACTTTCTCAACTTGATGAAAAAAATAGTACCTTTATGAAAGAACCGCTAAATCTTTCTGCTATCTGTAAACAAATTATTTTACGTCTAAATGATAAAGCATTGACTAAACAGGTAAAACTCATTTTTAAAGAAGTTCCTACTAGCGAAATTATCGGTGTTCGTCAATTAATCGAAGAATTAATTTATAACCTCATCGAAAATGCTATAAAATACAATAAAGCCAATGGTTCTGTCTTTATTTCTTTATTAAATGAAGACAAAAATCATCTTATCTTAGAAGTAAAAGATACAGGAATAGGTATAGCATCAGACGATTTACCACATGTATTTGAAAGATTTTATCGTGCTGATAAATCCCGTTCTCAAATCAATGTAGAAGGTACAGGCTTAGGTCTTGCTATCGTTAAACATATTGCTGAATTCCATCATGCTAATTTAACAATTCAAAGTAAACCTAATGAAGGAACTTGTATCAGAATTCACTTTTCTTTAAAATCAGATTAAAAAATTTTTTAAACCCCTATTTTAGGGGTTTTCTTATTGTTTAAGCTAAAATTTTTGGTATAATAAGTAGAGTAACAAATTTTATAATATATATAATGAGGGTGCATGCTTATGCGATTAATAAAAAATATTATTTGTCTTACTGTATTAATAGTTTTCACATTATTCCATACTCAAATTAGTTTTGCGGCTGATTCTGAATGGTATTGGATTAGCTCAGATGATAAATATAGTAAATATTTTTCTATGACAAGAATTACTACTGTTTCTAGTCAAAATAACATTCCTACTTGTATTGAAGACTGGATAAAAACAGGTTACGCTCCAGGTGGAGCAGCTGAAACTATAGCTAATATGAAACTTCCTATCAATGACCCTAATCAATTAGTCTATAGCTTAGCTCGTGTTCAAATCAATCCTCAAGAAAGAACCTTACGCTATATGGAAGAAATCTTCTATGATAAAGATGGCAAGGCTCTTTATACACTCAAATATGATAATCCTGTAAATAAAGATATCAACTCTCAATCTTTTGATGAAAAATTCTATGCTATGATTGTAGACCGTGTATTCAATAAAGGTGAAGGCGGTCGTCTTATTTCTAATGCTCGTTGGCTTGGCTTATGGAGCAATGAATCTGGAGAAAGCAGTGCTGATACAGCAACACTTCGTCAGATAGATAACAATATCATTGTTTGGATTTGGCAAGAAAACAAAGACTCTGCTGGTAATGTTTCTTCTATCCAATTCATGAAAAAAGAATATAACGTACAAAATTTAACAGCTAGAACATTAAAATATAATTTCTGGTCTCCTGATACAAATTGGATTGATAAAACACCTAATCTCGACAAAAATATGCATTCTATCATTCCTGAAAGCACAGAAGATGTAGAATTCAAGAAAATAAGATATTATGCTAATAAATATCCTGAATGGGCAACACGTTATCAAATCAATAAAACAGCTACTGTTCCAACAAACACAACAGCAACTACTACAACTCCAACACCTACTACGCCTGTAAACTCTACTACAACATCACCAGCTGCTAGTGGCGTTACAAATCCTATTGGTTCTGTAGGTCCTATTGGAGCTCCTATAAATTAAAATTTGCGACTTAGTTTTAGTTATGCTAAAATTTAGCTTATTAAATTCATCTAACTAATTTAGATTGAAATTGCGGCTGTAGCTCAGACGGATAGAGCATTCGCCTCCTAAGCGAAGGGTCGCGTGTTCGACTCACGCCAGTCGCACCATTTATAAAAATAACGGATATTAATCATAATAATTGTGATTAATATCCTTTTTTATTGCCCTTTATCAAAAATATCAAGATAAAAAAATTCTTTTACTTCAACATTTATTATAGAAACTTTTTATTAATAAGTTTATTAATCTTGTTATATTTTGATTATATTTTGATTATATATTGTTGATATTGAACTTTAAAACATTTATAATATAACCATAAAATAATTATCACTTATTGATAAATTTATTATAAAGGAGATATTTTCATGTATAAATCATTTGGTTATCCAGAATTCAATGCTTCTGGCGAACAAATTCTTACTACTTACAATAATGAATATAGTAATATGCTAATGGATATTCGCGTCTATAAAATTAAAGCTGATGAAGAAAGAATTTTCTGCCGTGAAGGTGAAGAAATTGCCATACTACTCTTAGCTGGTAAAATCACTTATATTTTTGATGAACAAAAAAAAACTGTATCTAGAAAAGATGTTTTTACTGAAGGTCCCTGGTGCGTTCACGTTTGCAGTAATACAAAAGTAATTGTTAAAGCAAACAGCGATGCAGAAATTCTTGTTCAATGCACAAAAAATGAAAAACAATTCCCTGCTAAATTATATGCTCCAAAAGATGTTCCTTGGGGATATTCTTGTGCAGGAAAATTCGGTAACACTGCTCAACGTCAAGTTAATACTATTTTTGATTATGACACAGCACCTTATTCTAATATGGTTTTAGGTGAAGTAATTAATGATAGAGGTAATTGGTCTGGCTACTTACCACATTATCACCCACAACCTGAAGTTTACTATTTCAAATTTGATAGACCAGAAGGTTTTGGTGCTAGTTTTATCGGAAATGATGTATTTAAAAGCATTGATGGTAGTTTTGCCGCTATCGCTGACAGCAAAACTCATCCACAAGCTGTAGCTCCAGGTTTTTTAATGTATACTTGTTGGATGATTCGTCATTTTGATAATAATCCTTGGCTCCGTCAAAATTGTAATGAAGATGAACGATATATTTGGCTTCATGATGCTAAATTTTAATTAAATCTTGTTTTTTCTTACTAAATATTTTATAATAAAAAAAATTGAAAAAAATCCACTAGGGGTGCTTTTGAAGCTGAGAGGAAATATTCCGACCCTTAGAACCTGATTTGGTTAAGACCAACGTAGGGAAGTGGCAAATAAATGATTATCAAGGCAGATTTGCAACTTTCTTTGCATATCTGCTTATTTTTTTGCCATTTATCACTTATATTATGGAGGCAAAATTATGACAATGACACAAATGCAATCAGCTAGAGCTGGTAAAATCACTGATGAAATGAAAATCGTAGCTCAAGAAGAAAAAATGGATATTGAAACACTTCGTGAACGCGTTGCCAATGGTACTATCGCTATTTGTGCTAATATCAATCATCAAAATTTACACCCTTATGGTGTAGGCAAAGGACTTTGTACTAAAGTAAATGCTAATATCGGCACATCTAGTGCTTTTCCTGACCCAGCTCCTGAAATCGAAAAATTAAATGTCGCTATCGCATCTGGTACTCATTCTGTAATGGATTTAAGCACAGGAAATAATATTGATGCTTCTCGTCAAGCTATTTTAAAACATTCCACTGTAATGGTAGGAACTGTGCCAATTTATCAGGCAACAGTTGATGCCATCAAAGCTCATGGTGCTGTCGTGAAAATGACGGAAGAAGATTTACTTCATGCCATTGAAAAACAAGCCAAAGATGGTGCTGATTTCATGACTATTCACTGCGGTGTAACTATGGATGTAATCAATCGCATGAAAGCAGAAGGTCGTTATATGGACGTAGTTAGTCGTGGTGGTTCATTCATCACAGGCTGGATGCTCTATAATGAAAAAAATAATCCACTCTATGAACGCTATGATGATATCTTAGATATCTGTGCAAAATATGATGTTACTATGAGTCTTGGCGATGGTCTTCGTCCTGGCTGTCTTGCTGATGCTACTGACCATGCTCAAATTCAAGAACTTTTAAATTTAGGTGGACTTGTAAAACGCGCTTGGGATAGAGGTGTACAAGTCATGGTTGAAGGTCCAGGTCATGTACCATTTGACCAAATAGCTACAAATATGAAATTGCAAAAAAGCATTTGTCATAATGCTCCATTTTACGTTCTTGGCCCACTTGTTACTGATATTGCTCCTGGATATGACCATATCACTGCTGCAATCGGTGGAACTATGGCAGCTTCTTGCGGTGCAGATTTTCTTTGCTATGTAACTCCTGCTGAACATCTTGCTTTACCAAATGTTCAAGATGTAAAAGATGGTGTTATTGTAACTAGAATTGCCGCTCATGCTGCTGATATCGTAAAAAATGTACCTGGTGCAAAAGATTGGGATTTAAATATGGCTAAAGCTCGTAAAAAACTTGATTGGGAAGAACAAATGAATTTAGCTATCGACCCACAAACAGCTCGTCAAAGACGCGCTTCACGCAATCCAGAAGGCACAACTGCTTGCTCTATGTGTGGCGATTATTGTGCTGTTGAAATCGTCAATAAATACCTCGGTGCTACAATCGAACATTGTTAATTTAAAAATGCAGGATAATCCCTGCATTTTTTCATTCATTATGATAAAATTTTTATAGATATTCTTATATCTCATAAAATTATTAATGAAAGAAGGTATTGTTATGAGTAATCATATTGAAGCCAAAATTGGAGAAGTTGCTGATGTCGTTTTACTTCCTGGCGACCCATTACGTGCAAAATACATCGCTGAAAAATTTCTAGAAAATCCTGTCTGCTACAATCATATTCGCAATATGTTTGGCTATACTGGAACTTATAAAGGCCATAAAGTTTCTATCCAAGGAACTGGTATGGGTATTCCTTCTATTTCTATCTATGCACATGAATTAATCTGCGATTACCATGCTAAAAAATTAATTCGCGTTGGTACTTGTGGTGGTTTAAAAGATGATGTTCATGTTCGCGATGTCGTTATCGCTCAAGGAACAACTACTGATAGCGGCATTATTGTTCGCACTTTTGGTGATGGACTTCATTATGCTCCACTTGCTGATTTTGAATTATTAGGCAAAGCATATCACCACGCTAAAAAATTAAACATTCCTGTAAAAATTGGTAATGTATATTGCCAAGACCGTTTCTATGATGAAGAAGTTGATTTGCAAAAATTAATCCAATATGGCTGTCTTGCTGTAGAAATGGAAACTTCTGCTCTTTATATGCTTGCTGCTCGTTATAATGTACAAGCACTTGGCGTATTTACTGTAAGTAATCACTTATTTACAGGTGAAGAAACTACAGCTAAAGAACGTGAACAATCCTTTGATAATATGATTAAAATAGCGCTTGAAACTGCTATCGACGAAAGAGATATCTAATAATGCAAATACAAAAAGAGGACAATATTGATATGCACCCAAAATATTGGACATATTAATTAAGCTACTAATTGAGACTTAGTTCTGTATTCTACAGGACTAAGTCCTTTTAGTTTTATCTTTATCCGTTTTGTATTATAATATTTTATATAAGATTGTAACTCTTTTATAAAATCTTCAACGGATTTGAATTTTTTTAAATAGAATAATTCGCTTTTTAGTAAACCAAAGAAATTTTCTATTACGGCATTATCTAAGCAATTGCCTTTTCGGCTCATGCTTTGGATAATGCCTTTTTCTTTTAATAATTT
>NZ_KB899608.1:0-12639 GCF_000378365.1 Megamonas rupellensis DSM 19944
AACTTTATGTATACCAAATTGTGGATCAACTTCTAAAAGCAAATGAACATGGTCTGGCATTACTTCCATCTCGATTAAATCGATGTGAAGCTCCTGACAAATATTATTAATCAACTCCTTTAATCGTTCATCAACACCATTGTTCAACACTTTTCTACGATATTTAGGACAAAATACTACATGATATTTACAAGAATATACTATATTATTATTTGATTTATATTTCATAAAAGTATTATATAACTATTAAAAATATAATACAATAAAAAACAATGAATTTCATCTTCTTTGAAAATTTTAGGATTGTATAAACCTTTTGGAAATTCCGGTTTCAAATCTTTAACAAAATTATAATAAAGTGGTCCTGCTAAGATAACTGTTGGCACTGCAATGATAAAGCCATAAATCAAAGTAGTCCCTAAGTCTGCATTAAAAATAACTGCAATCGCTGTTGGTCCTGGGTGAGGTGGTAAAAATCCATGTGCCACAGATAAAGAAGCTGCCATCGGAATACCAACTTCTAAAAGATTAACCTTTGCTTCCGCTGCAATCGTAAATACTAATGGAATTAAAAGTACAAAGCCGATTTCATAAAAAAGTGCAATACCTACAACAAAACCTGTTAAGCAAACAGCCCAACGAACATTTTTACCCCGAACATAGAAATCAATGTAGTGGCTATTCTTTGTGCTCCCCCACTATCAGCCATCAATTTACCAAGCATAGCCCCAAAACTTACGACTATTGCCAGACCTCCTAATGTACCGCCTAGCCCCTTAGTTATAGATGGTACGATAGCATCTACTGGTAAACCTAAAGCAAAGCCCATAAAAATTGCTACAAAAATTAAAGATAAAAAACTATTTAATTTACACTTTACAATAAGTATAAATAAAATAATAATCCCCACAGCCAATATAGCTAATGGCATAATCAAAACCCTCTCTCTTTATATATTTTTATTATTTATACATTTTATTTTGATACGTAGTTATGCGTGCAAAATCAGGTTGTAACTTTTCATATAAACTGCTATAGATATCAAAAAGTTCTTCATAGACTTCTTTATTTTCTACTTGTGGTTTATATACTTTCTTCGGTTTAATTAAATTTGCAGTATCTGAGATATCTTTCATCTCACCACTAGCTATGAAACCTAAAACGGCTGCCCCAAAAGCTGCTCCCTCACTATTTTGAGGTAAAGTTATATGTTCGCCAAAGATATCAGCCATAATTTGTAACCATAATGGTGATTTTGTAAAACTACCACTGACGCGAATATCTTTTACCTGACCAAAATCTTTTAAAGCACTTAGTACACAATTTAAACTAAAACATATACCTTCCATGCCAGCTCTAATCATATGAGAACGACTGTGATTTAAAGATAAGCCAAAAAACATTCCACGAAGCTCAGAATTCCAATATGGTGCACGTTCACCTGTAAAAAATGGCAACAACAATAATCCTTCTGCTCCAGCTGGAATTTTAGAAGCTTTAAGCGTCATTAAATCATATGGGTCAATATCAATATCTTCTAAACGATGATTGCTATAATGGCAAACTTTATCTCGAAGCCATCTCATGATGATGCCACCATTATTTATAGCACCACCTGCAACCCACATGTCATCAGTCAAGTTATAACACCATGTACGTCCCAAACTATCCACCTTTGGTGTTTTTGTAAGCATTCTAATTGCTCCGCTTGTACCGATTGTCGCACTTAACTGACCATCTTCAATAGCACCAATTCCCACATTTACCAATACACCATCAGTAGCACCAATAACTACAGGTAAATTTTCTAGTAAATTCAATCTTTGCGCTGCACTATCTGTCAATTTACTCTGATAAGTTGTAGATACAACAGGTGGTAATTGTTCTCTTGTTATTCCCGCATAATTTAAAATTTCTTCGTCCCAATCCATTTTATGCGCATTATATAAACCACTTGCAGAAGCTGAAGACTTATCAACTACCCACTCACCTGTCATTTTTTCAAAAATATAATCTTTTAAAGAATAGATATATCTCATTTTGGCAAATACATCAGGATAATTTTTTCTCACCCATAAAATTTTCAAAAATGGATAACAAGAATGAGTTGGACAACATGTTCTTTCATAAAAACCTTTTACTAAGGCTTCATCTTTTTTTAATTCATTAACAATACCTACGGAACGACTATCTGCCCAAGTTATCATATTGCTCAATAATTCACGATTTTCATTAGCCGGTGCAAAGCTATGCATAACAGTACTAATAGCTATACCAGATACATTTTTACCTTTATAAATTAAAGTATTAGCTACTTCACGTACAACTTTTTCAATTGCTTTATATATAATCTCAGGATTTTGCTCAGCCCAATCTGGATATGGTGTTTCTAACGGATAAAATTCATCTGCACTACATAAACTCAATCCATCTTTTTGATAAGCAATCGCTCTAACTCCTGTAGTACCTACATCTACCCCAATCCAAATACAACTTCTTGTATTACTAAAATCCAACATTAAAACCGCCCTTTCCCTAAACCATTATAAATAAACTGAAAAATCATTAATTTATGTAATTTCTTTATTTACTAACACAAGCAAATTATAACAAATAAAGCTTTATTATGCAATATATTTTTCATTTTATTTTTTATTTTTGATATTTTTATATCATTTTTATCAATCTTATTCTATACTATCACTATATTTTGTTGTTATAATTACATTAAGAAAGATTTTGAGGTGAATATCATGGAGACAAATACATCTATCTTAACATTAATGCGTAGCAATTATAATAATATGACAAAATCAGAAAAACGCATCATAGATTATATCCTTGCCAATTTAAAAACTGTCATGAGTCAAACTATCTCCGATTTAGCCAGCAATACTCAAAGTTCGGAAATTACTATTTCTCGTTTTTGTAAAAAATTAGGTTTTAGCGGTCTACAAAGTTTAAAAATAGCCTTAGCTAGTGAAGTATATAGCCAAGATGAATTAGTATCTCAAGAAATAAATCCCAATGATTCCTATAAATTAATTGCTGAAAAACTTTTTTCTTCCATCACCGATGGACTGCAAGACACTTTAAAATTAATTGATTTTGAACAATTAGAAAAAGCTGTTCAGTTAATAAAAAATGCTCATCAAATCTGTGTATATGGCTTTGGTAATTCTTTTACAGTTTGCCAAGATATCGAAACACGTTTTATGCGTTTTGGCATTCCTATAAAAGCCTATAATGATTTGCATATGCAAGTTACAGCGTCTTCTCTACTCACAGAAAAAGATTTAATCATCTGTGTATCTCATACAGGAGCCAACATTGACCTTCTACAAGCTATAGAATTAGCTCACAATAATAATGTTCCTATAATTGCCATAACAAGTTATATGAACTCTCCACTTTGTAAATTAGCTGATGTTGTATTGCATGGTATGGGTCGCGAAATCGCCTATAAATCTGAAGCTGTTGCTTCACGATTAATACACATGGCCATAGTAGATATTCTATATATGGGTGTATATCAAAAAAATGTTACAAAAAACTTCACTAATATCAAAAAAATGCGTAATGCTATAGCTAAACGCAGATTGTAATGTACATTTGCTTACACTTTTTTCTAAAAAATTTTATAAAATATGTAAAATAATAAAAAAACTACTTGCTAAATACCTAATTTGCTATATAATGTTGAATATTGATTTAGATTTTATATTATTTTAGAGGTATTTTATGAAAAAATATATTATCCAGTATGCAATGATCGTCATTGGTGCTCTTATTTCTGCCATATCATGTAATTTGTTCTTAATTCCTAATCATTTTCTCTCTGGCGGACTTACAGGGATTGCCATTATTCTCCACTATTTATTTGATTTACCTATCGGTATTCAAAATATCATCTTCAACATTCCAATTTTATATATTGCCTATCATTTTTTTGGAAGACTATATTTTTTCAACACAATATTAGGTACAGGTCTATACTCATTCTTCATTGATTTAACATCATTCTTAACACCATATACTCCACTACATAATAATCCTATGTTGTCAGCTATCGTTGCTGGTGTAGTTTCTGGTATTGGCTTTGGTCTTATCTTACGTGCAAATGCTAATACTGGTGGTGCCGATGTAATTGCAGCTTTAATCAAGAAACTTTATTCTTATAATATCGGTACAATGATTTTTGCTTTAAATTGTATCATCGTACTTTGTGGTCTTTGTCTATTCAATTTTGAAGTAGCTATTTACACTTTAATCTACATGTACATCATGGGTGAAGTTGATAACCGCATTGTTACTGGTTTCAATAAACGAAAATCCATCATGATTATTTCCGATAAGTCTGAACAAATTGCAGGACTTATCATGCTTGAATTAGGACGTGGTGTTACCTTAATCAATGGTGAAGGTGGCTATACACATACTAAAAAGAAAATACTTTATATCGTAGTAAATCTTACGCAATTAAGTAAAATTAAAGAGATAGCTTTAAATATAGATAAAAAAGCCTTCTTTATTATCTCTAATGCTTCTGAAGTAAATGGTAAAGGCTTCTCTTACCATTAAATAATAAATAATGACAAAATAAAAAGGATAAGAATTGATTTATTTCAACTCTTATCCTTTTATTTATATTCACTCTTATGCTTAAAAAGAAATTATCCTTTTATCCTTGGAAATAAAAATATGCAAATACAATTAGACCTAAAATTATACGATACCAGCCAAATGCTTTAAAGTCATTTGTTCTTACATAACGAAGTAAGAATTTAATAGAAATAATAGAAACTATAAAAGCTACTACCATACCCACTAATAATAGAATAACTTCTTCAAAAGTATAATTAAAACCGAATTTAAATAGTTTTAATGCACTAGCACCAAACATAACAGGAATAGCTAAAAAGAATGTGTATTCTGTAGCTACCACACGAGAAGTTCCAAATAAAATACCACCTAAAATAGTGGAACCAGAACGAGATGTACCTGGCACTAAAGACAATACCTGAAAGAAACCTATTATCAATGCTGTTTTATAATCTAAATAGTCAATATCTTTGATGCTTGGTGTTCTATGTTTATTATAATTTTCAACTATAATAAATAATACCCCATATAAAATCAAAGTGAATGCTACTACTTGTGCATTCATAAAATGCTCTTCCATATAATCATTAAAAGCTAAACCAATTACAGCAGCAGGAATACAGCCAACGATTACTTTTCCCCATAAAGAAATGGTTTGTCTTTTTTTCAAATATGTTTTTCTTTTTGAAAATGGATTTAGTCTATCAAAATTTAAAGCAACTACAGCTAAAATTGCACCTAGCTGAATAACTACTAAGAACATATCCATAAATGCTTTACTTACATTTAAAGACATAAACTCATCAACTAAAATCATATGACCTGTACTACTTACAGGTAACCATTCTGTTAGACCTTCAACAATCCCTAAAACAATAGCTTTTATAATCTCTAGGGTAAACATAAATTATAAAATCCCTCCTATTTGTTTATTATTTTTCCAATATAAAATTTAAAACTGAATTTAAGCTGAAACAATCAATAAAAAAATTTGTCCTAATTCGCAAAAGAGGTCTCTTTTAGTAGAGACCTCTTTTATATTTTTATTTGATTATCAGCCTTTACCTTTTACGATATCAATTGCATCGAAAAGTTTACTTACAGATTTTTTCTGATAAATACGAGAAATTACTTCACCTATAGGTGGAGCCATAGATACAGAAACAATTTTGCTAGAATGTTTTTCTTCAGGTAATGGAATAGTATTTGTAATAATTAACTCTTCCATTGGAGAATCTTCAATACGCTGAACTGCTGGATCACTTAAGATACCATGAGTACAACAAGCATAAACGGATTTTGCACCATGTTTAACAAGTGCTTTAGCACCTTCACATAAAGAACCTGCTGTATCTACGATATCATCAATGATAACGCAATTCTTATCTTTTACTTCACCAATTAAATTCATAACTTTAGCGCAACCTGGCATTGGACGGCGTTTTTCAATAATAGCAATAGGTGCTTTTAAACGGTCTGCTAAAGCACGAGCGCGTGTTACACCACCAAGGTCAGGAGAAACAACTACTACATCTTCAAGATTTTTAGCTTGGATATAAGCCGCAAGAAGTGGAGCTGCTGCAAGATGGTCTACTGGAATATCAAAGAAACCTTGGATTTGACCTGCATGTAAATCAACAGTGATTACACGGTCAATACCAGCTGTAGTCATAAGATTAGCTACTAATTTTGCAGAAATTGGTTCGCGACCACGAGTTTTACGGTCTTGACGAGAATAAGCATAATATGGTACAACCGCATTAATGCTCTGTGCAGATGCACGACGGCAAGCATCAGCCATAACGAGTAATTCCATAAGATTGTCATTTACTGGTTGGCTAGTTGGCTGAATAATAAATACATCCTTACCACGAATACTTTCACTAATCATTACTTGAGTTTCACCATTATTGAAGTGACCTACAAAAGCATGACATAATTCCACACCGATATACTGTGCTACTTCTTCTGCTAATTTTGGATTTGCATTACCAGTGAGAATACATAATTTTGAGGTATCGAAGTTCATTTTACTCCTCCTGAAATCTGTTAAAAATATAATAAATAATAATAATATATATAGAAATGTAGTTATGCTACATTGCTACCAAAATAAAATATAAATTAAACTATTATACTAACTAAATTTCTTAGTTATTTTCTTTTGTCTTTCCAGCCTTCAATATTTTTCTGTCTTTCACGTGCGATTGCAAGTGCGTTTTCTGGAACTTCTTTAGTAATTGTAGAACCTGCACCTACATAAGCACCGTTATTTACTTTAACTGGAGCTACAAGATTTGAGTTGCAACCAATAAAGCAATCATCACCTATTATAGTACGGAATTTATTTTTTCCATCATAATTTACAGTGATTGTACCACAACCCATATTTACACCAGAGCCCATATCAGTATCTCCAATATAGCTCAAGTGAGGTAATTTAGAGCCTTCACCAATATTAGAATTTTTAACTTCTACGAAGTTACCAATTTTTACTTTATGTGCAAGTTTTGTATTTGGACGAATGTGTACATATGGTCCCATTTTTACATCATCTGCGATTTCACAGTCTTC
The DNA here is from genome assembly GCF_000378365.1 of Megamonas rupellensis DSM 19944. Lineage (NCBI taxonomy): Bacteria > Bacillati > Bacillota > Negativicutes > Selenomonadales > Selenomonadaceae > Megamonas > Megamonas funiformis. The sequence continues at coordinate 7,177 of NZ_KB899608.1, forward strand.
AGTAAAACTAAACATAGCTTCTACATTATCGCCCATAACTGTATTTTTGAAATGTGAATTTGGTCCAAGTTTGCAACCTTGTCCAATTTTACTATTGCCTTCAATCCAAGTAGATGGATAGATTATAGTATCTTGTCCAATTTCAACGTCAACATCTACATAAGTGGTATCAGGATCCATCAAAGTTACTCCTTGAGCCATTAATTCTTTATTTTTGCGTTGACGAATGATTTTTTCAGCATTTGCCAATTGTTCACGAGAATTTATGCCCAATGTTTCTTCATAATTTTCAGCAATAGTAGCATTTATTTTCTGTTTTTCTCCACGTAAAATGGATAAAACATCTGGTAAATAATATTCGCCTTGAGCATTATTATTATTTACTTTTTTCAAGCTATTAAATAAAGCTTCAGCATCAAAACAGTATATACCTGTATTGATTTCATTGATTGCAAGTTCACGTTCACTAGCATCTTTTTGTTCTACGATTTTTTCTACAGAACCATCTACTAAACGAATTACACGTCCATAGCCAAATGGGTCTGGCATAAATGTTGTAAGTACAGAGGCTTTAGCTCCTGATTGTACATGTTCTTCATAGAATTTTTTTAATGTAGCACCTGTAACAAGTGGAGTATCGCCACATAAAACCATTATAGCAGTATTTTTATCTTTGATTAATGGTTCTGCCTGCATTACAGCATGACCTGTACCTAATTGTTCTTCTTGTAAAACGATTTCAGCTTTATCGCCTAAAACAGCTTGTACTTGTTCACGACCAAAGCCTACTACGACTATATTACGTGTGGAACCAGCACTTTTAGCAGCATCAAGTACATGTTCTACCATTGGCTTTCCACCTGCACAATGGAGTACTTTTGGTAATTTAGATTTCATGCGAGTGCCTTTACCTGCGGCTAAAATTATGGTAATTAATCCTTCTGATTTCACCTTAAAATTCACTTTCCTTTATTGTATATGTGATGTATTTCTATCTCATTTTATTTATAATTACAAAATAGAAACTTCTTGATGTTTTCATATCAAGCAAACCCCATGCATCCCATGGTTTATTATCTATAAAATTCATTTTGCTATTATCTTAGCAAAAAATCTTATACTGTATATCAAATAAAAACTTATCTAAGTTTATTATATCATATATAAATCATATCTAAAAAAAATCTTTAGCTTTTATTTTTTATTTTACATATTGCCATCTTTATCTTCCATACTAAGCAATAAAGTATGTTCAGAACGTTCCATGTGATATTCAGAAGCTTTTTGTGCAGCAACTGCATCACCTTGAGCAATAGTATCTACAATACGACGATGTTCTTCTAAAGTTTCTTCTAAACGACCAGGATAAGCCATGGATTTTGCACGGAAACTTGTCAATTGTTCGCGTAAATTATAAATAATACCTACTAAACGATTATTTCTGCTTGCTTGATATAAAATATCATGGAATTTTGTATCAGCTTCAACGATTTTTTCCATATTTTTTTCTTTTATAGCTTCACCAATAACAACTAATAATCTTTGTAAATGTTCAAGTTCTTCATCAGTGATACGTTCAGCAGCAAGTCCACTAGCTAAAGAATCTAGTGAAGTTCTAATTTCAAAAACTTCATTAATATCTTTAATGGATAAATTAGATACATATGTACCACGGCGAGGCATCATAATTACATAGCCTTCTAATTCCAATTTACGAATTGCCTCTCTAACAGGAGTACGACTAACACCTAGTTGTTCAGCTAAATGAATTTCCATTAAGCGTTCGCCTGGTTTTAAAATACCTTTTCTTATAGCATCACGCAAAGTTTCAAAAACTACTTCACGTAAAGGTTGATAACTATCTAACTTTATCGGTGTAAGTTTATTGCTCATGTTTATTCCTCCATTAAAAATTTTTTTCTGCTGTTTCTACAGCAAATACATCTGCATCAAAATCCAACTGTATTTTACTTACTATATCTTTTGCTTTTTGACTATCTTCTACAATGGCAAAGACTGTTGGACCACTGCCAGACATCATTGCAGCCATTGCTCCATAATCAGAAAGTTTTTGTTTTATTTTAGCTATCTCAGGATATTCTGGGATAGTTACATATTCTAAGACATTACCTAAAGCTTTACAAATACCTTGTAAATCTTTTTTTATTAAAGATTTGCGCATTGCTTTATTATCAGGATGAATTACACTATCTTGCACTTTATGATAATTTTTATATACCCATGCTGTAGATACATCTACTTTTGGTTTTACTAAAACAATATTTGTCTTTGGCATAGCTGAAATTTCTTGTAAAATTTCGCCTCTACCAGTCGCTAACATTGTTCCACCCATCAAGCAAAATGATATATCTGAACCTAATTGTTCTGCCATCTTACATAAAGCATTAATGCCTAAATTCATTTCAAATAATTCATTTAATCCTCTAAATACAGCAGCAGCATCTGTGCTACCACCAGCTAATCCAGCAGCTACAGGTATTCTTTTGATTAAATTAATTTCTACACCACTGTTTATCTTATATGTATCTAAAAATAATTTTGCTGCTTTATAAATTAAATTATCTTCTGGCTTTGCTACACCTTTGACATCACCATGAAGTATAATGCCTTCTTCTGCATCAAGTTTAGTAAAAGTCAATGTATCAAATAAATTAATAGATTGCATAACCATACTAACTTCATGATAACCATCTGTTCTTTTGCCTAAAATATCCAAAGTAAGATTTATTTTCGCATTTGCATTTATTGTTACCATCTTATTCATCCTATCAATATCTTGTACTTAAAATACATTACTCATTCTTAAAAGATTTTATCATCCTATCAATAAAAAGTCTACTATCTCATATATTATTGTTAATTCTATCAATTCAAAAATCTTTTTTCCACTTGTACACGAATGTACTAAAAGTACAAAAGGCAAATATTTACCTTCATAAATACTTGCCCTTACTTATTTTACAAATTTATCAATCGCTTCTTTTAATTTATCAATTGCCTCTTGGTCATTTTTCTTTACCGCTTCTACTAAACAATGTTCTATATGGTCTTGCAAAATTATCTTAGAGACATTTTTTATCGCTGAATTAACAGCTGATAATTGGATTAATACATCACTACAATCTCTATTTTGTTCCACCATACGTTTTACTGCACTTAAATGACCAATAGCTCTTGATAAGCGATTTAATACAGCTTTTGTCTGCGTATGTGTATGTGTATGTCCATGATGAGCATGTACCGTTCCGTCTTCATGAACATGCCAAGCTGAATTTATTTCCTTATCATTATCATTTATTTCCATTTAGCAAAAACCTCACTTTTTTTCTTGAGCATTCTTTGCCAAAAAAATCTCTTTTTGTAATTCGTTAAATTGTTCCATAGACATTACTACAATGTTTTTACCACTACTGCGCTGTACAATCAATGTTTCTTTTTCATCAACAACTTTATCAGCATAAATAGTAAATTCATTTAGTAAATCAGAAGATGATATTGCCATCATATATATCACATCCTTTCCGACTAAAATAATAAAATACAACACAATTTATATTAACAAGAAGAAATTCCCAATCTAGGGTGCTTCACAGGTTTTAAACTGCGTTTGCGAATAATCATTAAAGCCTCACTCATGGAAATATCTTCTCGTGAAGAATTTTCTTCAAAAACACAAATAGGATTTTTCACACCTATCTCTGAAGCTGGCATATATACATATTCTAAATTGACATTATCTCCATAGATAACACCATCACATAAATTAGCTTCAATCAAAGTTCTCATAAAAACCTCTTTACTCTAAAACATATTCTTTCGCCACAATACTGTCGCACAGATACCAGCTAAAAGCACAGCTAAAATACAAATATCCAAAAATGCCAATGGATTTTCTGACATAGGCACTTCCACATTCATACCAAAAAAGCTAGAGATTACAGTCGGTATAGCTAAAATAATTGTCATAGCAGCCAAAAAACGCATTACTAAGTTCAAGTTATTCGACATTATCGAAGAAAAGGTATCAGCAAGCCTAGCCAAAATTGTACTATACATCTCAACCATTTCACGAGCCTGTTTATTTTCAATAATTACATCTTCTAGTAAATCTTCATCTTCTTCATATAACTTTATAATATTTTGTAAACTGTGATTAGAGCGCAAGCGCATGAGTTTTTCAAGCACTGCACCATTAGAACGCAAAGAAGCATTAAAATAAGTAAGTGCTTTTTGTAATTCCAATAAACGTAAAATCTCTCTATTTTCAGTGGACTCACGCAATCTAGCTTCAATTTCATCAGAAAGTTTATCTATTTGACGAAGATATTTCAAATAATATGTAACAGATTTGTACAAAATTTGAAATAAAAAGCGTGTTTTCTTGAAGGTGCGAAAAGAACGATATGTTCTTTCATTAAAATCTGAAATCACAGGCGTATCTTCTAAGCATACAGTGATAATATAATCTGGAGTCAAGATAATCGCTAATGGCAAAGTATCATAAGATTCAAATGTTCTCATCACTGGCACATTAGTCAAAATCATAATCGAATTATCTTCTATATCTGTATGTGAACGTTCCTCATTATCTAGTGCTGAACGCAAAAAATCTGGTTCTACTTGAGTTAAATTACCTACTACTTTCAATTCATAAGGAGTAGGCGCAACTATATTTATCCATGCTCCTTTTTCTAATGATTTTAATGTCAATTCCTTTAAAGGACCTGTTTCCATGGATTTATAGATTTTCAACATTGCGATAGATTTCTCCCTTCTCTAAAAAACCTACCACAATTTATTATTTAACTAAAAATTTTGTAATATCTTTGATAAATAATCGGGTAGGTATCCTCTATATTTATTTTCTTGATAATTTAACTTGTTACTCTCCGGATACTCGTCCATAATTATTCACCAACCTTTATAATTTAAGATATTGCATAATTAAGTATAATTCATATGATATAACTTATCAAGCATATCAATAACTATAGTTTTTCCTCTCACTTAACTTTTTAAATTAATAGTTGACAACTATAAAAAAAACTTGCTATACTTATATAGCAACTAATGGAGAGGTGTCCGAGTGGTTTAAGGAGCTGGTCTTGAAAACCAGTGATTCCGAAAGGGACCGTGGGTTCGAATCCCACCCTCTCCGCCATTAAATTAAATGATACAGGGAAATATTTCAAAGTGTTTCAAAGTCTTGATAAATCTAGTATTTAAAGGCTTTTTAGTAGTTTGAAGTATTTCCTTTTTTTATTGCTTTTAAAAAGTTTGCCCCTTTTTTGCCCCTTTTAAAAACTAAGGGCTTGTAATTTATTTTTAACTTCATTATTCATAGCATCAGTAACATGAGTATAAATACTCAATGTTGTATTAGGGTCATTATGTCCTACACGTTGCATAATAGCTTTTAATGGTATATTATACTCTGCTAAT
>NZ_KB899609.1:0-12324 GCF_000378365.1 Megamonas rupellensis DSM 19944
TCCTGACAAATATTATTAATCAACTCCTTTAATCGTTCATCAACACCATTGTTCAACACTTTTCTACGATATTTAGGACAAAATACTACATGATATTTACAAGAATATACTATATTATTATTTGATTTATATTTCATAAAAGTATTATATAACTATTAAAAATATAATACAACAAAAAACAATGATATCGAATCATTGTTTTTTAGCGAGCTTATATCCCCATAAATAAATTTAGGGGCTTTACGCTCGCATTTGGTAAGGTTTGGTGGAAAAATATTTGTAAATGTAAACAGATTAAATATAATGATTTCGTGCCAGCACTTACAGCTTTTTGGCTTAGTATAACCATAATATAAAATAAAAAGCATAAAAGCTTTTAAACTTTTATGCTTCTTATTTTTAATATTAATGATTTAACGCATATGATTAATCATACTAGCTAATCGACCAGCGCCAAAACCGTTGTCAATATTCATTACGGCAACGCCAGCAGCGCAACTATTTAACATAGAAAGCAATGCTGTTAACCCATGAAAGGAAGCACCATAACCTACGCTTGTAGGCACAGCAATTACTGGTTTATTAGCAAGACCACCAACAACACTAGCCAAAGCTCCTTCCATACCAGCAGCAACGATGATTACATTAGCCTTGTCAATCAAATCTTTTTTACTGAGTAGACGATGAATACCTGCAACGCCTACATCAAAGCAATATTGTACTTTATTTCCCATCAGTTGAGCAGTAAGACCTGCTTCTTTAGCGACAGGTATGTCACTTGTACCAGCTGTCATGACGAGGATAAAACGTTTATCATCAATAGGCATAGTATCTCTATCAACATAGATAATACGTGCAAATTCGTCATATTTTGCATCTTTTACTTTTGCTAGTACAGCTTGATAATTTTCTAAAGTAGCACGAGAGGCAATTATATTTTGTTCACTTTTTTGATAGAGGTGAGTGAAAATATCAGCTATTTGCTCATTAGTTTTACCTGCACAATAAATTACTTCAGGAAATCCTTGTCTTTTTGCTCGGTCATGGTCAATCTTAGCAAAACCAATGTCTTCAAAACCTTGATTATCTTGAAGTGATTGAAGCATAGTTTCGTCAGAGATATTTCCTAGTTTATAATCGTGAAGTAAATCTAATAATTGAGTAGTGTCCATATTTATTGTTTAACGGCCTTTTTTTTATTGCGTTTCCAGCGAATATAGTAGAAAGCGCAAGTGAGAACAAGAATAGCACTTACAACTAAACTTGCTTCATGACCTACAGCAAGCATAGTTTTCCAATTTTCGCCAAGTATCATACCGATGTATAAGATGAACATAGTCCAAGGAAGGGAACCAATAAAAGTATAGATGATGAATTTCTTCATATTTACTTTGGCAAAACCTGCAGGTAAAGAGATAAATGTACGAACTACAGGGAGTAATCTGCTGAAGAATACAGCTTTAATACCATATTTATCAAACCATTCTTGAGCAGTGTCTACATGAGATTTTTTCATGAAGAAATATTTACCATATTTATCTACAAAAGGTCTGCCACCTTTAGCACCGATATAATAAGTGATGATAGAACCTACCATACCACCAATCATACCAGCAACAGTAGCGTGGAAAAATTCCATTTTGCCAGCAAAGATGAGATATCCAGCAAAACCTAAGATTAATTCACTAGGAATTGGAATACAAGCATTTTCAAGCCCCATTAGTACAGCTACAGCAACATAGCCCCAAGTATCAATAAAACTCAAAAAGATTGTTGAAAATTGTTCCATTAAAAATTAGTCCTTTCTATTGTTAAATTATAAGATAATCCTTATATATATTATAACCGATAAAAATATTTAAGTTAATATAAATTTATGATATTCATAGCATGTAAAATGCCAACAACACCAAAGAGAATAAAGATTAATGAAGCAAATTTTTTGATGACTCTATCAGGTACATATTTGTGAAGCGTAGCACCTAATAAAATGCCAAGTCCATCAGCAACGAGCATACCAAGAGTTGTACCTACTAAGATAGAAAGCATATCAGCACCGATTTGAGCAGATAATGCTACTGTAGCGAGTTGAGTTTTATCTCCCATTTCGGCAAGGAAAAAGGCGATAGCTACAGTCCAAAAGATGCTAAAATGATTTTTTTCAGCTTCATTACCAAGTTCATCATCTTTTAAAATCCAAAGACCAAAGACAATAAAAGCAATAGAAGCAACGAGTTCAACAATGTCTTTAGGAATAAAAGAATGCAAATAAATACCAGCAGCGATTGCTACAAAGTGATTTAAAATAGTAGCAACTAAAATACCAAACATGACTTTCTTCCATGGATATTTTGTGGCAAAAGCCATAGCTAATAATTGAGTTTTGTCACCCATTTCGGCAAGAACCACCATGATAAACGCTGTTGAAAATGCAAACATAAGATTAAATCTCTCCTTAAAATAAATTAAATTTATTTGATAAAAGGGAATAAAAAAAGAGACTTCTAGTATAGACTGATACACTTAGTGTAACTAATCTATACCAAAAGTCTCACTATTGATGTAAAACATCAACGAATAAGCCAGATGAATTTCGTCGTTCATCAGTATGTTGACTTATTCTAAAAAGCTACTCCCTTTTAGCCAATACATTTACCAATAATACCATATACACACAATGGATATAATACACAAAAATAAATATTTTGGCAAGGGTTTATTTATTTTTCATAGCAAAATATTCTCTGTCTAAAATTCCGAGAATGATTAAATTTTCATAAACACCATCAGTTAAAATTGTTTCGCGAATAAGACCTTCACGGACAAGACCAGCTTTTTCATATACATGTAAAGCACGAGTATTGTGGTCTTTACAGTCAAGCCATGCTCTATGGAATTTTAAATCATCAAATGCCCAGGATTTTAACATTTCTAGTGTTTCTTGACCATAGCCTTTACCTTTTACATTTAAAATAATGCGAGTCCATTCGATTTCTTTAGATGGATTATCAAGACCTGCTATCATGAGAAAACCAACTTTTTCATGTGTGTCTAAAGTTTCGATAATTAGATGAGTAGCAGAAGGAGTATCTAAAGTTTGCATATGCACTTCGCGAGTATAAGGAATTACATATTTGGCATTTTCAGGAATGTATTCCACTTCCATGATATAGTCCATATCTTCAACTGTTGCTTGACGAAAACGTAATCTATTTCCTGTTTTTACGATTTTTTCCATATTAAAACCACCTTCATTATAATATTATAGATTTTATAATAAATTTTAGAAACTTATGGGAAAATTCCCTGACAGTTTAAGAAAAGTATAGTATACTTTTCTTAATATAACAAATAAGGAGGACAGCAGTATTGGCAACGATGTCTTTTGAACATTTATTAGATATTTTATTTGTACCAATTTGTATTCAAATAGGTGCCTTAATCGTAGGTTCATTTCTCAGTCGTTTAATTAATCGTTATTTACAAAGTAATGTAAATAGAGATTCATGGCAATATATTTTTGTCAATGCCTTAAAGGGATTACCGATTTCTTGGTGTTCCGGTGTTGGCTTATATTGGACGATAAATAGTTTATCCATACCAGAAACTATCAGCAGATTATTATCATATTTATTATTTGCAGTGATTATCTTTACTTTGACAAGAGTTATTGCAAGAACTTTATCTGGAATGATAGATTTTTATACTATGCGTTCTGACCAAAATATGCCAAAGACTTCATTATTAAATAATTTAATAAATATTTTAGTGTATTCTATGGGTGCACTCATTGTTTTACAATATTGTGGAATATCAGTAGCGCCAATTCTCACAGCTTTAGGGGTCGGCGGTATGGCAGTAGCCCTTGGTCTTCAAGATACGCTTGCTAATATTTTTGCTGGATTGCATTTAATTTTATCAAAGCAACTTCGTTTAAATGATTATATTAAATTAAGTACAGGTGAAGAAGGTCGAGTATCTGATATTACATGGCGTTTTACCACACTTCAATCCGTTAGTAATAATGTGGTAGTTGTACCTAATCAAAGTATATCTAAGGCGATTATCACAAATTACAGTATGCCACTTCAAGATATAACAGTAAGTGTAGCTATTGGTGTAAGCTATGATAGTGATTTAGATAAAGTGGAAGCTGTTTGTATAAGAACAGCAAAAGAAATTTTATCTAAATTAGACCCAGAAGTTAAAGCGGAGCCTGTAGTTAGATTTAATTTGTTTGCGGACTCTAGTATTAATTTCAATGTGATAATGCATGTTAGTGAATTTACAAATCAATATATTGTTAAACATGAATTTATAAAAGCGATTACAAAAGAATTTAGAAAAGAAAACATAGAAATACCATTCCCAGTAAGAACTATTATCAATAATAAAGAGTAAAATGGATATCAAAATAAATGAAAATTATCATAAAAATATTTTATAGTAATAATGAATAAAATAATTAGAGAATATTTCAGGAAAAGCTTTTTATTTTGTTAGAGATTTGGTAAGATATACTTGATTGAATACAAAATGCATGATTTTGGGATAAACATGGAGAAATTAAATTTAATGAAAGAATTTTTATCTGTTCAAGGTAGAAAATTATTAATACAGATTTCTATTTGTACTATTATTATTATTGGTATGTTTATAAATTATGATAAACTTTACTTGATAACAGGTGTATTTACAGGCTATTTATTAGCAGTTATATGCGCTTGGGTAATGGTATATAGAACGTGGAAGGCTGCTCATTTAACAGTAGGTAAAGCTAAAGGTCAGATGTGGCTTAGTTTGATAACGAGGTTATTGATGATTTTTATTATACTAAGAGCTGCTATATTGCAATCAGTGGAATTATTTTATGCAGTAGTAGGAGGCTTTTTCTTAGCTTTTATACTGTATATGATACATTTAATTATTTTTGTTTATCATAAGAATATGGAATAATATTTGCCTAGTGCAAATATTATCTACATAGAAACTGAAAAATATAATCTGTATTTTTCGGTAAAATATGAAATATATAGTAAAGAGAGGTGAGGACACTGTTACTTATGGACTGTATAAGCGGCAGTGGGGAAAATGCATGAAATTGGTGTGCGTGAAGTGGTCACTTTCGCAGGTATGCAATTCAATATTCAGACCTTAGAAATGACCTGGCTAGCAATGGCCATTGTAATACTGATTGCATTTTTAGCAACACGAAGTCTAAAGCTTGTTCCTTCAGGTTGGCAAAATGTAATTGAAATGGTTATTGTTTGGCTCAATGAGCAAATTGGTGTTACACTAGGTTCTCGTGGTCAATTAGTAGCACCATTTTTAATCACGCTATTTCTGTTCTTATTGATTTCAAACTGGATAGGACTTATTCCAACGCTTGCATCACCAACAAATGACTTAAATACAACTTTAGGTCTAGCTTTATTGGTGATTGTAATGTTACATGTACTTGGCTTGTATTATAAAGGTTTTAATTATATAAAACATTTTTTCCAGCCAGTAGCGCCATTTGTAATTATCAATTTGATTGAAGAAATAGCAAAGCCTATTACACTTGCTTTCCGTCTATTTGGTAATATTCTAGCAGGGGAAATTTTAATTATTATCTTGCTTTTATTAGTGCCAATATGGATGCCAGTACCTAGTGTTGTTTGGCTTGCATTTAGTTTATTTATCGGTGCAGTTCAGGCATTTATATTTACTATGTTATCTATGTCTTACTTAGCAAATGCTATGAAAGACGATGATCACCATTAATATTTGTTGATATATTTTAGTCAACAGATATTGATATAAGATTATCTATAGTTGTAGGTAATCTTGAAAAATTAATTTAATTTATGTTTATCTTTAAGGAGGATTTATTTTTATGGAAAACGCAATTATGGTTATGGCAGCATTAATTGGTGCAGGTATTACAATGGGTCTTGCTTCTATCGGTGCAGGTATTGGTGATGGTCTTGTTACTTCTAAATTCATCGAAGGTATTGCTCGTCAGCCAGAAGCAAAAAACACTTTATTCATGAACACTCTTATCTCTGTAGGTTTAATCGAAGCTATGCCAATCATTGCAACAGTTATTGCATTGATCATGCTTTATGCTAACCCACTTATTAAATAATTTGGGTAAACATTTAAATTTTAGATGTTTAGGAACGCATAAGGGGGCAATAAATTGATTGATATCAATATGACGATTGTGGCTCAAATCCTTAACTTCCTTATTTTGGTACTTATTTTAAAATTTGTAGCATATAAGCCTGTTATGAAAATGCTTAAAGAACGCGAAGAAAAAATCGCAAGAAGCATTGATGCCGCAGAAGCAGATGAACAAAAGGCTAAAGAACTGCTCGCTGAATATAATAAGCAATTAGCTGATGCCCGTATAAAAGCACAGGAAATTGTAGATAAAGCAATGAAACGTGCTCAAGAAGAACGTGATGCTAGCGTTGCTGAAACAAGACGTGAAATTGAGCAGATGAGAAAAGCCGCAAAAGAAGATATTGCTAGAGAACGTGAACGTGCAGCAATGCAGTTACGTGGTGAAATGGTAGCTTTATCCATGCAAGCAGCTGGCAAAATTATCGCTGCTAATATGGATAATAAAACAAATGAAAAATTGGTTAGTGATTTCATTGACCAGTTGGATAAAGATAAAATGGGTGGATTGCCATGCTGAATTTACAGTTAGCAAAAAAATACGCTGTGGCAATGTTTGAATTAGCTCAGGAAGAAAATAAGCTTGTAGAATATGGTGAACAATTAGCAGAAATTAGTACGCTTTTTAAAACTCAACCAGAATTAAAAGCTTTTATGAGTAATCCTCAAATTCAGCCATCAGCAAAAAAAGAACTGCTAAATAAAGTTTTTGGTAGCGATATTGAAAAATCAGTGCATAATTTTATGTTATTATTGATTGATAAACGTCGCATAGCATTAATTGAAGAGATAGTCGGTGAATATGAAGCTCTGTCTAATGAAGTTCGTAATATTGTAGTAGCACATGTTACTACAGCAGTTGCTATGGAAAAGCCACAAGAAAAAGCTTTAACTGCGAAATTAGAAGCTATTACCGGCAAGCATATTCAGCTAAAAACACATATTGATAAATCCATCATTGGTGGTGTCGTTGTAAAAATGGGCGACAAATTAATCGATGGTAGTGTAACTAGCAAAATTAAATCTTTAGGAAAGCAGTTAATGGCAAATTAAGTTATTTAAGTGGGGTGACAGAGTCGTTATGAAAATGAATCCAGAAGAAATAACAGCCATTATCAAGGATCAAATTAAAAATTATAATGTTGATTTAAATGTTGATGATGTAGGTACTGTTATTGAAATCGGTGATGGTATTGCACATATTCATGGCTTAGACAAAGCGATGTCAGGGGAACTGCTCGACTTTGGTAATGATATATATGGTATGGTCCTAAACCTTGAACAGGACAATGTCGGTGCCGTTTTATTAGGTGGCGACACAAAAATTAAAGAAGGAGATATCGTAAAACGTACTGGTAAAATCATGCAAGTACCTGTTGGGGAAAGTATGATTGGTCGTGTTGTTGACGCACTTGGTCGTCCAATTGATGGCAAAGGCCCTATTCATACAACACAGAGCCGTCCAATTGAATATCCAGCTCCTGGTATTGCTGATAGAAAATCAGTAAAAGAACCATTACAGACTGGTATTAAAGCAATTGATGCCTTAGTTCCAATTGGTCGTGGTCAGCGTGAACTTATCATCGGTGACCGTGGTACAGGTAAAACAGCTATTGCTGTAGATACAATCCTCAATCAGAAAGGTCAAAACTGTATTTGTATTTATGTAGCTATTGGTCAGAAAGCTTCTACAATCGCTCGTGTTGTAAAAACTTTTGAAGATCATGGTGCTATGGATTATACAATTGTAGTAGCAGCTACTGCTTCTGATAGTGCACCACTTCAATATATGGCTCCATATTCTGGTGTTACTATGGGTGAACATTTTATGTATCAAGGTAAACATGTACTTTGTGTATATGATGACCTTTCTAAACATGCTACTGCTTATCGTGCAATGAGCTTGTTACTTCGCAGACCACCAGGACGTGAAGCATATCCAGGGGACGTATTCTACTTACATTCTCGTCTTTTAGAACGTGCTGCTAAATTAAGTGATGAACTCGGTGGAGGTTCCATTACAGCTTTACCTATCATCGAAACTTTAGCAGGTGACGTATCTGGTTATATTCCAACAAACGTTATTTCTATTACAGATGGTCAGATTATGCTTCAGACAGAAGCTTTCTATTCTGGTATTCGTCCAGCTATTGACGTAGGTCTTTCCGTATCTCGTGTAGGTGGTAGTGCTCAGATAAAAGCTATGAAACAGATTGCTGGTCGTATGCGTCTTGACCTTGCTCAGTATCGTGAACTTGCAGCATTCGCTCAATTTGGTTCTGACCTTGATAAATCTACAAAAGAACAATTAGACCGTGGTGTACGTATGGTTGAAACATTAAAACAAGCACAGTATTCACCTTTAAAAGTAGATGAACAAATCCTTGTTATTTATACAGCTGTACGTGGTTTCTTAAGCGATATTCCTGTTAATCAGGTTGTTAACTTCCAACGTGATTTCTTGAAATTTATGAATTCAAATCACCCAGAAATTGGACAGACAATCGTTGAAAAACAAAAATTAGATGATGCTTTAGAAGCTTCTATCAATAGTGCTATTGAAGAATTTAAATCCACATATTCATATAATAAATAAGCAGTGAGGTGATTTAATTGGCTAGTTTACAGGACATACGCCGCAGAATAAAAAGCGTAAAAAGTACACAGCAAATCACTAAAGCAATGAAAATGGTTGCTGCTGCTCGTTTACGTCGTGCCCAAGAAGCGGCTGTATCCAACCAACCTTATGCTGAAAAAATGTATGAGGTTATTGCCGATGTAGCCTCTAATGCAGGAAGTTTTTCACATCCTCTGCTAGAAGTACGTGAAGAAGGTAAAACTTTATATGTTGTTTTAGCTTCCGATAAGGGTCTTGCAGGTGCTTATGCTAGTAATGTATTTAAAGAAACAATTTCTCATATCAAAGATGCAAAAAATACATCTATTATCACTGTAGGTCGTCGTGGTAAAGAATATTTCGTTCCACGTAAATATGATGTATTAAATTCTTATATGGGATTTACAGAACGTCCAGAGTATCAAAATGCTCGTCAAATTGCTGTTGAAATTATGGAGCATTTTAGTAAAGGTGACTATAAAGAAGTATATCTTGTATATACAAAATTTGTGTCAGCTATTTCTGCTATACCTCAGACAATTAAATTATTACCATTTACAGCACCAGAGTCCTCCGATCATAAACCTACTGCTGAATATATTTATGAACCATCAGCACAATCAGTGCTTGGATATTTATTACCGCAATATATTATTACAACAATATATGCATCATTATTACAATCAGCAGCAAGTGAACTAAGTTCACGTATGAATGCGATGAGCAATGCAACAGATAATGCTGAAGAACTCATCTCTAAACTTGATTTGCATTATAATAAAGTACGTCAGGCTGGTATTACTCGCGAAATTACAGAAATCGTGGGCGGTGCAGAAGCTCTGAAGTAAGGAGGTTTCACCTAAGTGGCAAAAGGTAAAATTGTACAGGTTATTGGACCTGTTGTTGATATAGAGTTTCCGGCAGAATCTTTGCCAGAAATTTTAAATGCTGTAACTATTAAAGGTAAATCTGGTGACATTGATATCGATTTAGTTGTTGAAGTTATGCAACATTTGGGTGACAATGTTACTCGTTGTATCGCTATGAGTTCTACTGACGGTTTGACTCGTGGCATGGAAGCTGAAGATACTGGTGCTCCAATCAGAGTTCCAGTAGGAGAAGCAACTCTTGGTCGTGTATTTAACGTACTTGGAAAAACAGTTGACCATGATGATACTCCTGTAGGCAACAAAGAATTTTGGCCTATTCATCGTCCAGCTCCAAAATTTGATGAACAAGAAACATCTACACAGATTTTAGAAACTGGTATTAAAGTTGTTGACCTTATCGCACCATATTCCCGTGGTGGTAAAATCGGTTTGTTCGGCGGTGCTGGTGTAGGTAAAACAGTTCTTATCATGGAACTTATTCATAATATCGCAACTCAACATGGTGGATATTCTGTATTTTCTGGTGTTGGTGAACGTACTCGTGAAGGTAATGACCTTTGGTCTGAAATGAAAGAATCTGGCGTTATCGATAAAACTGCTTTAGTTTATGGTCAGATGAACGAACCACCTGGAGCACGTATGCGTGTTGCTTTAACTGGTCTTACAATGGCTGAATATTTCCGTGATGTTCAAAATCAGGACGTATTATTATTCATTGATAATATTTTCCGTTTCATTCAGGCTGGTTCTGAAGTATCCGCACTTTTAGGTCGTATGCCATCTGCCGTTGGTTATCAGCCAACACTTGGTACAGACGTAGGTGCTCTTCAGGAACGTATTACTTCTACTAAAAAAGGTTCTATCACATCTGTTCAGGCTGTATATGTTCCTGCCGATGACTTAACTGACCCTGCTCCAGCAGCAACATTTGCTCACTTGGATGCAACAACAGTATTGTCTCGTCAGATTGCAGAGCTTGGTATTTATCCAGCAGTAGACCCACTTGATTCTACTTCTCGTATTCTTGACCCACATGTAATCGGTGAAGACCATTATGAAGTAGCTCGTGGTGTACAGGCTATTTTACAGAAATATAATGAACTTCAAGATATTATCGCTATCTTAGGTATGGAAGAATTATCTGATGAAGATAAACTTACTGTAGCTAGAGCACGTAAAATTCAAAGATTCTTATCTCAGCCATTCTTCGTTGCTGAACAGTTTACAGGTACACCAGGTAAATATGTACCATTAAAAGAAACTATTCGTGGCTTTAAAGAAATTTTAGCAGGTAAATATGATGACTTACCTGAAAGTGCTTTCTATATGGTTGGTAGCATTGACGAAGTTGTTGAGGCAGCAAATAAAATGAAGAAGGAGGGATAATTTATGGCTAAAATAAAGCTAGAAATTATTTCTCCAAATAAAGTTGTTTATAGTGCTGATATTGATATGTTAATCGTGCGTTCTATTGCTGGGGATTTAGGTATTATGCCAAAACATGCTCCGCTTCTTGCAGGGCTTGTTCCTCATGCAATGAGAGCTATGATTGACGGCACTGAAAATCTTATTGCAGTTAGCGGTGGTTTTATTCAGGTTCAACCTGATAAAATTATTGTACTTGCAAGTGCAGCAGAACTTCCTATTGAAATTGATATCAATAGAGCGAAAAAAGCTTATGAACGTGCACAAAAACGTTTGGAAAGCTTTAAAGAAAATCCAGAAGTTAAGAGTGATGTTGATACACTTCGCGCTAGAGCTGCACTCGAACGTGCTAAAGCAAGACTTAAAGCAACTAAAACAGATATTGGTTAATATTTAATTAGTTTTATGTAAAAACGGTTGTAACTTAATTTAGCTACAACCGTTTTTATTTTAAAGGTGATAATATGATTTTTAGCAATATAAAAAATATAGATTTAACCACTATAGATGAACGAATTAAATTTTGTGTAGATTATTTTAATGAACATGATTTAATAAATTATAATGCAGGAACATATCAAACAGATAGAGAGGATATTTGTTTTCGCATTGATGAATATGAAACACAAATTGCTCAGGAAAGATATTGGCAAGCACATGAAAAACATATAGATGTATATATTTTATTAAAGGGACAAGAACGCATAGATGTTAATATTTATGAAGGTGTAATTTATCATCGTGATAAGATAGACGATATGTTGATGTTAGAAGAAATGCCATACACAAATATTAATTTTTTGAGCAATTTTGGTGATATTTTAGTTTGTAATCCAAATGAAGCGCACAAGACAGGAATTCATATGGATTTAAAAAATAAATTTAAAATAGCTTTATTTAAAATTAGAATTTAATTTGAGAAACAAAAAAAGAGCAATCATATTGATGTGCACCCAAAATATTGGACATATTAATTAGGCTACTAATTGAAACTTAATTCTGTATTCTACAGGACTAAGTCCTTTTAGTTTTATCTTTATCCGTTTTGTATTATAATATTTTATATAAGATTTTAACTCTTTTATAAAATCTTCAACGGATTTGAATTTTTTTAAATAGAATAATTCGCTTTTTAGTAAACCAAAGAAATTTTCTATTACGGCATTATCTAAGCAATTGCCTTTTCGGCTCATGCTTTGGATAATGCCTTTTTCTTTTAATAAT
>NZ_KB899610.1:0-12247 GCF_000378365.1 Megamonas rupellensis DSM 19944
TTAAAGATAGGAGTATATTTACGATTTTTATGAAGAAGTTGTGGAATACCACCATGTTCATAATGAGATATCCATCTGCAAAGAGGAGCTATATCTGGCATGTTTAGAATTTTAGCTACATGAGAAATAGAAGCTCCTTTTAAAACCATTTTAATTGCTTTAACTTTAAATTCATTTGAATATTTAGTCATAAAAAAACTGCACCTCCAAAAGTTGTTTTGTGTCCAACTTTTGGGGTGCAGTTCATTTTAACCTTCAACAACAGATATTGCTTTTTTATGTATATATTATTTTATTTTTATCAGCTATCATCATTTTTCAAAAATGGCACTTAATTCGACTTCCAAAGCTTTTGCAATCTTCATAAGTGTAGATATTGGCAAACCTTTTTTATAAACACCACGTTCTATTCTTGATAAATATGAGGCACTAATTGACGCTCTAAACGCCAATTCTTCTTGTGTATATTTCTTCATCTTTCGAAAATACATTATCTTAGCTCCAATTTGTCTATATTCAGATTCAAACACAAAAATATTACCCCTCTCATACATACTAATAAAATTATCTCATTATCTAAGATATTTACAATTCATATTCATACCAATAATCACCTTATTAGTATTAGTTATGCCTTAATATGTAAGTTTTTCATAAAGATTGTACCTATATTCATATTTATTAAGTTAATATAAGTACAATCCCTATGATAAATATTTTCTATTTATGGAAGGTCTATATTTCTATTTGTGATATCCACTCTCAAACTATCGCCATGAAGAATTACTAAATTAGCTAAATTAACATTTTGCATTTCATACAAATACTCATCGTATTTTCCTTTGTTATTTCCATAATAAGTCATTATTCCCAAAGGAGATAAAACACCATCTTTTTCTTCACTATAGATTTCTATAGGAATAGTATGTGTAGAACCACTCCAGTATCCAGCCTTTTTATCTTTGCTATTTACATTATCATATTCTACATTCATATTAAAATAGAGTGCTCTATCTGTATTAGCATACTTTTTAGGATTTAATAACTCTTTATCAAAAGGAATAGTAGCTATCATATCATCTTTTTTATCATAAATGATAAATCTCAATCCCTTTCCTGTTATCAAACCAAAGAAACCATTATCATCAATTGTCGATACAGCACTGACTTTATAATTAGTATTTTTATTTTTTAATATATCATTAGCTTTTTTTAGATTTTCATCATCTTGCTTTTGCTGTTGATACGTATCGTCAGTAGCTTTTGCCGTTTCCACTAATGTATTAGTATTTGTATTTACTTGCGTATCTTTTTCATGTTTTTGATAGAGAAAATATCCCAGACCACTGCCTACAACGATAACTACTACAATTGCAATAGCTATTATTATTTTCATTTTATTATTATTACTATTTATATTCTTATTTACATTTGGCTGTATCTGTGGACTTGTTGATACTCCTAAATTAGTACCACATTTAGGGCAAAATTTTTCACCATCATTAACTGGGGTACCACATTTAAAACAAAATTTACTCATTTCATTTACCTCTCATCAAAATGGGTCTGCTCCATAATTATTAGCACCTACATCGCCTCTAATACATAACAATTTAATGCTAAAATAAAGATTTACAAATGGTACCATCAAAATCAATATCCACCAGCCTGATTTATTAAAATCATGAAATCTTCTAATATTTAAAGATATACCCGCTACAGTTCCCACTAATTGCACTATTAAAGTTAACATCATGCCAAAATCAGACATTATACCAAAAATATCTGTTGTCGCTGCATAGATGATAAAATAAAGTACCATTACTACAACTGCGATTATCAAACTGCGTGTTATATAAAATTTTCTATTTATTCTACCTTCAAAACAAAAATATTCATTTTTTATTTTATTTAAAATACCATCAGCACTATTATTGCTATTATTTACATTAAAATTTGTATTCATATTTTGCTGATATGGCTGATTTACTGGCTGTATTGGTTGATTATTATTTACTACATTAGTATTCATATTATTGACCATTGGTGTCTGATAAAATGCTGGTGTTTTTTCACCACATTTAGGGCAAAATTTATCTGCACTAGTTAAAGCATTTCCACATTTTTGACAAATAATATTATTTACTACTTGTACATTTTGTTTTTCTAATTTATTGCCACAACTTGGACAAAAAAGCACGTTATCATCAAATTGTTTTTGACATTGTCTACAAATATTCATATCTATTCCTCATTTCTGTACGTTTCAATTTTAAATTTACTTTGCATGATATTGAGTTAATATCTTCTTCATTACAGCGATAGCATCAGAATCACGCATATTGTCGCCATTTATCTCAATTGTCCAAAGCTGAAATCTTGTATCATTTAAAATGACAAATTGGACTTTAGCTTTTGCTGGTTTATCCTGCCAACGACATGTACCTGTGAACTCTACAACTTTTGAATTATCTGTAGCCACAAAATACTCCCATTTACCATCGCTGAAAAATTGGTCAAAAGCCTTACCTATTTTTACATTAGGAACAATTTCCATTGTACCCTCTTTGACTAAAGTTACATGTTTATCTTCTAATAAACTACAACCTGAAAACATCACACTAGATAAAGTAAGTAACGCTATGAATACCATTAAATACCTCTGTTTTAATCTATGCATAAAAACCGCTCCTCATTTTACTATCAACAACTATTACTCAGTACGTATTTTCTAAAGGGTCATTGCCATATTGATTGACACCTTTTGTACCTGGCATCAAAAACAAATATAAATACAGAAAAGGTGTTATCGCTGGTATAAGTGATAATAAAGCAAAATATCCCGATTTATCCAAATCATGAAATCTTCTCATATCCAGCATAAAATCAGCTACTATACATAAACATAAAAGTATAAAGCTCAATAACATCAAGATTAAACTAAAATCATCTGACCTAGTATCTAATTCATCAATTAGTACAAAAAGTATACATTCTATAACAACTAAAACTAAACTGCGTATAAAATAGATTTTGCGATTTAATCTTCCTGTATAAGAAAAATAATCTCGCTTTATCATTTGTATAAAATCTGAATTCATCAGTTTATCTATATCATCTTGTTTTTTATTATTCCCAGAAATATTAGTTTGTATTTTAGCTCCACATTTAGGGCAAAATTTTAAATTAGTATTTCCATTTAAATTTTGACCACATTTGGGACAATATAAATTTTGCATAATGCTCACCTCTCATTTTGACGACTAATAATCAAAAGAAACTATCTTCATCCTCATCATCAAAATTGCCAAAAGAGTCTTCTTCTGTGTATTCTTCTTCTTCATAATCTGCCGATGTGTCTTCACTATTTGATGTATCATCTTGAGTATTAGTTTCATCATAAGCTTGAATACTATCTACAGGATTTTCTTGTAGCATTTCTTCACTACTTTGCATTTCACTATTATTTTGCATATTATCAGGAATAATATTTTCATCATAAGCTTGGATATTATCCACTACATTACTATTCATGATTTCAGGTGCTACCACATTATTCATATCTGGCACTACTTGATCACTATAAGCTTGAATATTATCCACTGGATTTGCGTACATTGGGTCGATATAATCTTGAACTGGCTGAACTGTTTCATTTGGAATGTATTCTGTTGGTGCTGGTTGTTCTGTACTAGATGAAGAACTATGATGACCACTAGAAGCTTCCGCTGTTGCATTATGATAAAGAGAACTAGCCATCGCCCCTACAGCAGCAGCTGCTGCATATTTACCAAAAGTTTTTAAGCCACTTTCTTGATTGTTTTGGTTATTATTCATATTATTAGGCATTTGTTGATTAGCCATTGCTTGATTGTTTGGCATATTATTCGCTCTATTATTAAAATTATTTGCCATCATATTACCATTTAATCCATTTGCGAAATTATTACCATAATTTGCATTTTGCATTGGCTGAATATAGTTCATTCCATTCGTATGTTCTGCTATATACATACTATTTTGTTTTAACATATCGATATTTTGATAAAGATGTGCAATCATCAAATAAATAGAAGCTTCTTTTACTCCCATATTCACTGCTTTTTGTAAATAATTTATAGCTTGTGCATAATTTGGCAATGGCATATTCATTTGCAAATAATTTTTACCTATGTTAAATTCGTTCATACCCATTTGATTATTATTCATTGATTGATTATTTATCATTTGATTATGTTGTTGCATCTGATTTTGCTGATAATTATTTGCACTTGGATAATTATTCTGTGTTCTCATCTGCATATTAGTATTAACCATTCTATTCGCATTTTGCTGATAATTAGTATTTTGCACTGGAGTAGTAAAATTATTTTGTAAATTTACATTATGATTATTCTCTTGATTAAATTTCATACCACAATTAGTACAAAATAAATTATCCGCTGGCATCTTGCTACCACAATTTGTACAATACTTAAACATAAATATTCGCTCCTTTTATAATATGTATTAATCTTTAATAACAATATAATAAAAATAGAACTTTCTTTGTTGTCCCATAGGGATAATTTAACTGCTTTTTCGTATTAATAGTAACAATTTAAGCCATTTTACATAAAAAAATAGCCTTTAAGATACTAATATCTAAGGCTATTTATCATAATTTAAATTTAGTTATATTCTTTTAAAAACGTCATGATTTCATTAGTCTTTGCTTTTAAAGCCTCTTTTAATTCTGGTAAATAATACTTAACTAACACACCTTCTACATCTTCTTGAACAAAAGGATTATCTTTAATAATAAATTCTGTACTCTTTAATAATTCTTCAAAGAAACATTGTGCTAAAGTATCAAAATTAAAATGATAGACCTTTTTTTCTTCATTTGTCTTGTCATCAACTATCGTCAATTCTTCTAAGTTTATATCTTTTTTTAAGTATTGCGTTACATATATAAAAAATCGCTCAGCATCATAAGCTAGTATTCTATCTATAAATTCTTTCTTTATCTCTTCCACATAATTTGTTTCTTCTAAATGCTTTAACTGCCAAAGATGATACATCTGTTCATCTTGTTTTCCTGAAAGTCTAGTAAAACTAGGCACATAATTAAAATGCTTTAAATACTCCGGCAAATCCAACTTAAATCGCTTTACCATCAAATTTATAATATGCTCTATTTCTTTATTTACCTTAAAATAATAATTCTGCTCATTTTCACAGTACGTATAATATTTCTTTAACTGATAGATTTTATATGTTTCTAATATATCCTTGATATATTCTTTCATTAAAGAAAATACATTATTCTCAAAATCCTCTATCATAGCCTTCTGAGCTTCTTCTACACTTTTATAATCTAAATCATCAACCATACTGATTGGAGTATAAAAAGGTATCTTATTAAAATCAAATGGATAATCTTTTTCTTGTACAGGCATAGGTATTTCAAATAAGTTAAATTTATCATTCAACATTATTTCTATTTGCTTTAAAGTCAATTTATTCTGTTTTTGCTCAAATTTATATTCATCTTCAATTTCATTTAAAATTTCCTCTACATATTGATAGCGATTTTCTGGGTCTAATTGTGTTGCTTTAGCTATTATCTTTTGCAGTAAATTAGATTTAGGTTGTAATTTTTTTATTGTCATACCTAAAGCATATATATCTGTTCTAGCATCTGTCTGGCTAAAACCATATTGTTCTGGTGGTGCAAAACCTTTTGTCCCCAAATATGTCGTATCAAAATTCTGGTCATATTTAAAAATACGCACCGTATCAAAATCCACTAACTTAACAACACCATCATTTGTAAGCATAATATTATTCAAATTTATATCACGATGAATAATATCCCTTTGATGTAAATTCTTCAATCCTTTACATAATTGTACTAAAATATCTTGTATCTCTTCATCGGATATATACTTTTTTTGCTCTATTAATTCATTTAAAGTTATACCACAGATATATTCTTCCACTAAAATTATTTCTTCATCGCCATCAAAAATATAATAAATCCTAGGAAGTATCCTATCATCTATCTTTTTCAATTCCTGATAAGGAACATCTTTATTTTTTAGATATTTTATAACATATACTTGTCTATCTGACTCATCATATGCCAAAATAATCTTACTCTTATCGCTTTCCTTCCATATATCTATTTGTTTATATTTATCATTTATAAACTGCTTGACAAAATCACTCATATATTAACCTTCTATCAAATAAATTTATAAATATATTTTAGCAAAAAAAATAGCAGGTCTTGTATATTATCACCTGCTATTTTATATTAATTTTTATTAACTAACTTATCTAAACTAACCTCTAAAATTTTAGATATTTTATACAATACTGGTAAAGATACACAACCTGTCACTAAACCACTTTCTATTTTTGCCATATAGCTTAGACTGATATTTGTTTTTTGAGCTAATTGCATCTGTGTATATTTTTTCAATTTCCTATAATATGCAATATTTATTCCTATCAATCTATTATCTAATTCATCATTTGTCATAAACATACCTCCTAAAATAATTATCTTACTTTAAAGCATATTTATCTATAAACTATCAAGGTTAATTTATTCATCAATAGTATATATTAAATCTTAAAAAATATTATTTTTATCATGATATGTACTATATATTTTATATCTATAATAAAATACATTATTTTTATACTATATCTAATATAACTATATAGTATCAAATTCACTCTATAAAATGTACCTAAAAAATTTTTTATCTAAAAGCATTAGAAAGTCTATTCTCATTCTTTCATAATACTTAAACATAATATCCAAGCATTCTGCAATTTAACGATGAATAAATTTCTGTTACTTGATAATCTAAAAAATTGCTTTCTGTAAAATCATATTTCACTACTCCAAAAGCACTATCAAAACTATTTCTAAATTCCATTTTTATTCCTCCTTATTTTCCACCTTAATTTTCTTTCTATATATAATATCCATTCTTCTACAAAGAAGATTTCTTTACATTATTTATATCTGCCTTAATTCATTTATTCTGGCATTTTTACTTAAAAGATTTTTTATTGACAAAAACTTTTATATCTTTTATCTTAGTTTTATAATTCTTACATTATATATATCTTGCTTAAGATTTTCATTTTGGCATTTACTTATAAAAAATTTTACTATAAATATCTTTTATAAATAAATTTCTATATAATTAATATAAAACTTCAACTGAAAATTCTGATAATCTCAGTCGCAAAACTCTTATAACAAAATATTGCAAATTTTTGCATTGTAAAATTCATCAAAATAGGTTATAATATCTTTAGTTGATTGAGTTTTAATAAAAGATAGTATATATTTTTTCACTAATATTTATACACGACTTCATTTTTAAAATGCAAAAAATAGCCCTAAATGGCAAAAAAACGGCATCTCCGCCGCACCGCGTCATTACTGGGTTTGTGGCACTTTTTAAAGTGTACAACATCACTCAATCAATCTAAATCTTGTTCTCAACCGCAAAGTGCATTTTCAGCCCAATAACGACGCGGGTTCCAGAGCACAGGGTTTAAAACTAACCCCGTTTATAGGGGACGGAAACTATGTAAAAAGTATAGTGATTTGGGTATCAAAGTTTAAAACTAACCCCGTTTATAGGGGACGGAAATAAAAAAGTCGCTAATTATGTTTAGCGACTTTTTTCTTTAATAAATATTCTTGTAGACGTACAAAAATAGCTCTAGTCAAAAGACTAGAGCTATTTCTCATATTTTTTATAAAAATTTTGATTATTGCCTGCCTTAAAAACAAAAAAGCGATATCAGATTTTTTCTGATATCGCTAATGCTTACAAAATGGCGGAGCGAGAGAGATTCGAACTCTCGCACGGCGAAACCGCCTAACGATTTAGCAAACCGTCCTCTTCAGCCTCTTGAGTATCGCTCCGTAAAATTTATTTTTTATCATTATACAATAAATTACATAATAATTCAATTATCTCATCTTAAATATATCTTTTTAAATCTCCAAATACTTAAACTTAATACTATGATTGTAAAAAATATCAAAAATAATGTAGGTTGATATAAATATTCCAAACCTATTCCCTTCAAAAAAATTCCACGAGATATCTCTACATAATGAGTCATTGGCAATATCATGCTTATATAATAAAAAAAATCTGGCATAGCTACACGTGGAAACATAAATCCTGATAATAAAATACTTGGCAATAATACGAAAAAAGATAATTGCATAGCTTGCATTTGATTTTGAGCTACTGTTGATATCAATATTCCCAAAGAAAGTATCGCTAACATAAAGATTGTAGTCAATAATATAAATAAAATCAGACTTCCTTTTATAGGAATATTAAAACCAAAATAACCTACACAAATTGCTATTATCATTTGTATATAACCAACGCAAATATACGGTACTATTTTTCCAATTATCAATTCAATTGGTTTTAATGGACTTATCAATAATTGTTCTAATGTTCCTTCTTCCTTTTCTCTAACTATAGAAATACTTGCTACCATGATTAAAGTCATCATCAACACTATGCCAATAATTGAAGGAATTATATAATTGGCACTGATAAAATCAGGATTATACCATGCTCTTATACGCAAATCATATTTACCTACAACTAAATTTGGATTATAAGATAATTGCATTTGCTCTGCTTTTTTATTAATGGCTAATTGAGCTACATTTATAGCTGAGCTAGCTGACATATTATCACTAGCATCTACAATCAATTGGATAGGTACATTATCTCCATGCTTAAAATTTTTCACCATATCTGGCGGAAATATTATACCTACAATAGCCTCACCAGAATTAATTTTTTCATTCACTTCTTTTATACTGCTAGCATAATATATCACATCATAATAATCAGTAGCCACTAATACATCAATGAGCTCTCTACTTTCTTGTTGCCTACATTGATCAAAAACAACTGTTGGTATATGTTTTACTTCTGTATTTATAGCTAAACCAAAAATCAAAATTTGAATAATAGGTAACAATATCAGCAATCTTAGCATAGTTGTATCTCTACGCATTTGTTTAAACTCTTTATATAATATTGCATAAATTCTATGCATCACTATTCACCGCCTTTTGTTTGACCAATAAGGCAAAAACTTTATTTAATGAAGTATTTTCATCAGCTACTGATTTTTTTATATTTAAAGGAATATCTTCTATTAACAATTTTCCAGCATGCAAAAATCCTATTTTATGACATAATTCTGCTTCTTCCATAAAATGAGTAGTTACTATTACTGTTATATTTTGCTCAATTAAATCTTCTATTATTTGCCAAAAAATTTTTCTAGCTTTAGGGTCTGCCCCACTTGTAGGTTCATCTAAAAATAATAATTTAGGTTTATGAATAATAGCACACCCTAAAGCTAATCTTTGTTTCCATCCGCCACTTAATTGATTTACCAAATAATCTTTTTTATCTACTATACCAGCCATTTCCATGATTTCTTGCATGCGTATATTTAATAAATCTTCATTTAAACCATATAAATTAGCATAAAATTTTATATTCTCTTTTACTGTTAAACTAGGATATAAAGAAAATTTCTGCGACATATAGCCTATCTTTAATTTCAATTCATCAGTAATATTTTCATTTTGCCATAGATATATTTTTCCTGATGTAGGCTTTAATATGCCACATAACATACGTATTGTTGTACTTTTTCCAGAACCATTTGAACCTAACAATCCATATATACTGCCCTGTTTTATCTTTAAAGATACATTATTTACTGCAATAAACTCGCCAAATTTCTTAGTTAAATTTTCTGTATAAATTGCGTAATCCATATTATCACTTCATTATAATTAATTTACTCATCAATTAAACTGATAAAAACATCTGCTAAATTTTGTTTATTATATTTCTGTTGTAAAATCTCAAGTTTATCATCTAAAATAATTTTACCTTTATTCATATAAATAATATGTTTTGCATACATCACTTCATCAAAATAAGGAGTAGCAACAATAATTGTAATATCTTCTTTATTTATCATTTGAATTAAATCCCATAATTCTTGACGAGATACAGGATCAACACCAGTTGTTGGTTCATCTAATAAAATAATTTGTGGTCTATAAACTAAAGTTGCCGCTAAAGCTAATTTTTGCTTCATTCCACCAGATAATTTTTCTGCTAAACGATGTTTAAATCTATCTAAACCCACAAAATTTAGCATTTCACTACAATTCATCAATGCTTGTTTACTATCAAAATCATGCATCTTCGCAGATAGTATCACATTTTCCTCTACTGTAAGATTTCTATACCAACTAAAATTTTGTGCCATATAGCCAATATCTGCTCTTTTTTTATAAGGTATTTTTCCATCAATTAATATATAGCCTCTATCAGGATTTAATAAACCTACTATTAATTTTATTAAACTAGTCTTGCCAGCACCATCACCGCCAGCAATGATAGTTAATTCTCCTGATTTTATAACTAAATTACAATCATCTATAATTTTTACATCATTAAAATATTTATCTACATTACTTATTTTAATCATCAAAAATCACATCCGCTATCATACCTGCTTTTAATCTATTATGCTCATTAAAAATCTTAATTTTTACCGCAAAAACCTTGTTACTTCTTTCATCTTTAGTCAAAGTTTCTCTCGGTGTAAATTCAGCTTCATCATTTATATTTATTACTTGTCCTTGGAAAACTTCTTGAGGATATGCATCCACTTGTATCTTCACTTTTTGCTGTAGATATACTTTTCCTAAATCTGCAATATCTATATATACAATAACCCAACTATCTGTTAAATCTGCTATAGTTAAAATTGCTTGTCCTTGATTAATATATTCATTATTTTCAAAATTTTTATTTACTATGACTCCTGTAATGGGACTATATACTTTTGTATCTGCTAAAATACTCGCATTAGCATTGGCTTGTGCAATTAATTTTTCAACCTGTTGCTCTTGTGCTTCTATCTGTTTTTGTCTTGTTCCTGCTAAAACTAAATCATAATTTTCTTTAGCAATATATAGTTCCTTTTCTGCTACGTCGACAGCTTTTTGCATATCATCTAAAGTTTGCTTGCTTATTCCACCTACATCATATAATTCTTTATTTCTTTTTAAATCAGTTCGAGCTTTATCAAAAATGACTTGTGCCTTTTGCAAACTATTTTCTGCCATAGCAATTTCTTGTTTCCTTGCGCCATCTTTCAAATCTTGCAGTTTTGCTTGTGCTTCTTTCACAGCTTGCCAATCACCAATATTTTGAGCTCGTAAATCTTCTCGTTCTATCTCACAAACAAAATCTCCTAAATTTAAATTATCTCCTTCTTCTAATTTAAGATTTCTTATATATCCTGCTAATCTAGGTGTAACATCATATTTTGTTACTTCTATCGTACCTGTTGCTGTCAATTTCTCCACTTTATCATAACAAAAATAGTACCATCCTATACTCACTAACATAATTAACAATATCACAACTAAAGCAATTTTTTTCTTTGGCATATTATATCACCGCCCTTATGTTAATTATGTCATAGGCAAAATTTCTGTTCAATCGACAATTATTTCTTTACTGTCGATTTTTCAATACAAATATATTATTTATCACCGATTTTACAATCTCCAAATAATCTTCTATAGATAATCTATCTTTATATTTATACATATATAATAAAGCATTAAGATGTCCATTTATAAAAAACTCGACAGCCAATTCCGCTTTTAAATCATTTTTATCTAAATGAAAAAATTTATATATATTTTTACGTATTTTTTCTTTCAGTTTAAATTGAAAACTCATATCTCCATGCTCACCTAATAATACATATAATTTAGGTGCATACATCGAAAAAAATGCTTTTAATTTTTGTAAAATATGTTTATCTTCTTGATTTAAGAAAAAACAATTTAATATATATGTTGACATACTCCCCATGCCTAAAGGCAGGGGATTCTTGGATACAAACGATACTTGCCTACTAAAATAGCAGGTCTTACTATATCTCTCCAAAGAAGGTTGATGCCCCAACCTTCCATATATTTATAGCAGCATTTCTATCTCTATCGTGGCTGGTTTTGCACTTTGCGCAAATCCACTCACGAACTGCCAAATTTTTAGTTTCAGGATTTTTTGTACCACAAACATGGCAAATTTGCGAACTTGGATAGTATCTATCTATCTTTTGCACTATTGAGCCAATTTCTCTC